>DASPHQ010001248.1:0-7247 GCA_035629595.1 Urbifossiella sp.
TGCCGGCAGGTCGCGTACCGGTAACGGACCTGGCCGACCGGCAGGTGGCGGACGAACGGCAGGCGACGCATGGGATTCCCTCCCGCACCAACGACTTGCGGGTTAATCGTAGGGAATCAAAGCCATTCCGTATGAGCCAGATCACCTTGCGGGCGGTCGGCATGTACTTCCCGGCGGCGAGCTCCACGGCCACGCCGCCCGGCCCGGTCGCCCGGAGCGCGCGGTAGGTGTCGGGGATGGTCGCGGCCGGGTGCCGGGCGAACACGCCCGACTCCGCGGTGAGGCCGGTCGCGCCGAACAGCCCCGCCACCGCCACCGCGTGGTGGAGGAAGTTGGCCATGCCCGTGCGGTGCGACCGGGTTTGGTCGCTCCCGACGCCGCCGGCCGTGCGCCACGCGGCCCGGTCGAGCCGCGAGACCGCGTACCCCACCACCACCGAGAGGCGGGTGTGGGGGGCGACGAACCCGAAGGGAGAGCCGAACGGGGTGAGGTGGTCGATGTCGTACACGACGGCCATCGCCCGGGCGAACGCCGCGTTCACCGGGTCGAGGGTGACCAGGCAGATCGTCGCCCGTGAATTGCGTTTCCGCCCCTCCATGTGCCCCTCCCAGAAGGAAGTGATGACCGCGTCTCAAGGAGCCTCGGGGCACCGTTAAGATCGCAGACTGGGAGTACTCGACTTGACAGCACGAATTGAGGAACAATCACACCAGCAATGACATGTGTTATGCGGACGCGACCCAGACGCGACAGCGTGGTGCCCCGTCTCGCACTCGGCGATCTCGAATGGACCGGGCCTGTCGATGCACAACAGCCGACCACAACGCATCCGAGGGCCGTCGCCCCGCAGGCGGCGCTGACGCAGGTGCTGGTGACGGCCGGGGCCGGCCGAGCCGGAGACGGCGGTCCGGGCGGTGCCCGCGGCCGACCCGAGGCACGGCCCGGCACCTCCGCCGGCCCGCCTCGCTACTGCTTCGCCGCCCGTGTGGTCGCCGCCACCCGGCGGGCGAACGGGGCGGGGGCGAACGGCGAGAACGCGAGCCCGTCGGCGACGTCCAGCGCGGCGGGCCGGGACTCGCGGAAGCGTTGCGCCAGGGCGACCAGGAGGACCGCCTTGTCGGCCGGGGACAGGGCCAGTTCCCGGATCGCGTCCAGGTCGGGCGGGCCGGCGGCGGCGAGCATGCCCGCGACCGCCAGCGACACCGGATCCTTCGCGTCGCGGAACGCCGCCTCGGCGTCGCGCCACGGCCGGTTCGGCTGCGGCCGGTCGGCGGCCCACGCCGCGACGCTGACCCGGAGCAGGTGCTGGGCCTTCCACTCGGCGTACGGGGGGCGGTACGCCGACTCGGCCGCCCCGGCGTCGCCCAGCTCGAGCAGCGCGAGGGACCGGGAGTAGTCTCGCAGGAGCCCGGCGGGGAAGCCATCGGCCGCCCGGAGGGCGTCCGACGGCTCGCCGAGCAGGTGATGGAGAAAGTACGCCGCGGACGCGACCTGATCCCGGGCACCGCGGAGGAACGGCCCCTGGGCGACGGTGGCCTGCCGACTGCCCTCGGCCAATCGCCGATGCCGGTCGCGCGCCCGGTCGGCCCCGTCACGGGCGTCGAGGGCCGTGCGCACGGAGTGGGAGTACATGGTGAACGGGTTCCGCCGGTCGATTTCCGCGAGGGCCGTTTGGGCGGCCGCCCGGTCCCCCAGCGCGAGGTTCAGGGCGACTTCCTCGGCGGCCAGCGCCCACGCCGTGCCGGTCAATCGTTGCGGTTCCGACACCTCCGGGCTGAGGAGGTTCGCGGCCCGCACCACCCGCCGTGCCCCCGCGAAGTCACTGCGGCACGTCAGGGCGAACGCCTGCTCCGCGAGCGGCTCCAGTAACTCGGGGGCGAGCTCGCGGGCGCGGTCGAAGTGCGCCAGCCGCTCGCGCACGGTCGGGAGGAGCCGGCCATTCTGGAGCGTGAGTACGGCATTGTTCGGGGCCGCGGCGAGCCGGCGGCGGTACTCGTCGCGGACCGCCGCCGCGTCCCCGAGCAGGTCGTTCACCCCCTGCCACTGGCGGTGCCACGCCGGCGGCCGGGGGCGGGTCATGTGCCCGCGCAAGAAGTCCCGGCAGCGGTCGGCGCGGCCGGCCCGGCACAGGGCCCCGACGTAAGCGTCGAGGAGTTCGTCGGACGGTCGCTCGGCCAGCGTCCGCTCGGCCCAGGCGAACCGGTACTCGTCGGTCCACGCCGCCGGCGGGTCGAGGAACACGTGCGCCGGGAGGGCGTGGGCCAACCGCAGGGCCGTCACCTTCGCGTCCGTGTCCGGCCGGAGCTCGCGCGCCGGGAACCGGTAGTCGGGCGAGTCGGGGGTCTCGAACACCGGCCGGCCGTACCACACCTCCCGCTCGTCCGGCACCCACCCGTACTCCGGGACGTGGACGAACCCCGCGAACCACTCGAGCACCGCCGCCCCCTCGGGGTTGACGACGAACACCCGCCGGTCGGTGAACCGCTCCCAGTACCCGGCCCGGATGTCCAGCGTGTGCGTGTGCGGGTCGCGGCCGGCCCGCCGCGTCGTGACCGGGTACGTGTCCTCCGGCAGCGTCAGTTCGACGTGACCGCCGGGCGGCACCCGGATCGCCCGCCCGGCGAGCTCGACGACCACCTCCTCGGGAAGGCCGTTGACGACGCAGACCGGGCGGCGGAGCGCCTGGGACGTGTTGAGGATCTGCGCCCCCGCGGCGAGCAGCAGGGCGGCGAGGGCCGTGCGCCGGCTCAGGCGGCGCCAGCGGCCGGCGGGCGCGGGCGCCGCCGCCCGGGGGTCGGGCGGCGGCGGCGCCTCGCCCCCGGCCCGCGGCGGGTCGATGCCCGGCACCACGGCCAACACTTCCTGCCGGATGATGTCTTCGACCCGGTGCCGGACCCGCCAGTACTCACTCGCGGCGGGCTCGGCCGTCACGACCGCTTCGAGCCCCTCGAGCACGACCTGGAAGCCGGCCGTCGTGAGGCCGTACCCGGTCGGCGACACGTTCCGGAGGAGCCACAGTTGGCCGTGCGGGTCGGCCCACCCGACCGCCCGAACCCACGCCTCGGCGGTCGGCGGCCGCCGCCACCGCCCGAACCCCATCCGGGCGCGGGCCGCGACCCACGCCTGCTGGGTCGTAACCAGCAGGGCGAACAGCACGGTCGAGATCATCAGCACGTGGACGGCGACGAGGGGGAGGCGCTCGCGATCGGTCTTGTTCACCCCGAGTGCCTCGAGCCCCTCCCCGGCCCCGTAGGCCAGCAGCACGAACGGCATGACGACGGCGGCGATGCCGAGCATTGCCAGCAGGAGCCAGCCGGCGACGACCACGAGTTGCGAAACCAGGACCCAGGCGACCTTGAGCACGCCCCACGCCAGGTCGCCGGCCGTCGCGGCCCACCCCCGCTCCCGTATCTTCGACAGGTAGGTCCACCCCCGGCGGCCTCCCCCCGCGCGCCAGGCGAGGAGCGCGACCCCCGCCACCGCGACGGCCCAGAGCCACGGGTGCGCCGCGAACAGGTCCCAGGCCGCGTCGAACTGGCGGCCGAGGAACGTCTTGGTCGGGCTCCAGACGTGCGTATCGATCGCGTTCAGCACGACGCGGAGGAGCCAGAACCCGGCGATGACCCCCAGCACGGCGGCGCCGGTCCTGATCAGCGTCGTGTCGTCCTCGGTCCGGGCGTTCTTGCGGACCACCGGCATCAGCGTGTCGTCGCGGTCGGGGCGGACGGCGGCGACGTACACGCCGAACGACGCCCAGAACGCGGCCTGGAGCCCGGCCGCGATCAGCCCCAGAGCCACCGCCCCGCAGCAGGTACCGAGGAGCATGTAGGACGAGAACGCCCTCGTCCCGCCGGACTGGCTCGCGGCGTACACCAGTCCGCAGCCGACCGCGGCGAGGTACATGGCGCGCCGCCAGTACCCGGCGGCGGAGAACGGCACGGCCGCGACCGACAGCGCCAGCCCGGCCACCCCGAGCCCCGCGGCCCCGGCCGGCACCGCGGCCGGCACCCACCCGCCGGGCGGCCACAGGGCGGCGACCAGGGCGCACACCCCGGCCACCGCCCCCGCGGCCACCACGCCGTACACCACCCACGCCACGACCGCCCAGGCCAGCGCCGCGTACAGCCCGCGGTCGCCGGCCGCCCGCGCCGCCGCCAGGTGGCTGCGGAACTGCGACACCAGCCCGCCGCCGGTCAGGTCGACGGCCAACTCGGACCGCAGCTCGGCCGCCGCCCGCGCGCGGCCGGCGCGCCCGCCGAGAACCAGCAGGGCCTGCTCGCGGACCCACCCGACCTCCGACCGGGCGGCCGCGGTGAGCGCCGCCCGCGGCACGACGGTCATCGCGTCGCCCCACGCCCACAGCATCTTCACCTGGGTGGTCGGCCGGCCGTCGCGGGTCAGCCCCTCGAGCGCCGCCCGGAACGCGTCGAGGAACCCGTCCGGGTAGCGCCCGGGGTCGGCCCCGACCTCGCGGACGACGCGGGCGGCCAGCGTCACCCGGGCCGCCAGCCGCCGCTCGTCGTCCGTCGGCCACGGCCACCGCGGCCGCAGCGCGGCCTCCGCCGCAGGTGGCGATTCGACCGCGGCGTCTGATTCGGCCGCCTCGTCGTCGTCTCCCTCGTCGTCGTCTCCCTCGTCCTCGATTGGCGCGTCCAGGTCGGCCGGGTCGTCCGGCTCGTCCGGTTCGGGTGGGGGGACGCCGGGCGGTCCGGCGGCCACCTCGCGCAGCGACTCGAACACCACCCGCAGGGCCGGCGACACCTCTCGCTGGATCGACGCCAGGCTGACCAGCGTCTCCTGCCACCGCGGGGTGTCGATGAGCCCGGCCCAGTCGGTGCCGGCCGCCGCCGCCTCCGCCCCGGCCAGGTGGCACGCGGTGAGGTACTCCTGCACCCGGTGGTGGACGAACCGCACCGCCTGGTCGTCCGACTCGTCGATCACCAGCGCCCCGCAGCGGAGGCCGGCGTTGACCACCCGGTCGGCGTCGTCGGCCCCCCACGCGGCGCGGAGCCCGGCCAGCTCGAGCGACGTGCCGGCGTGCTGCCCGGTCGTGCGGTACGCCAGCCGCTCCCACCCGGCGCGGGCGGCCGGGCCGACGTCGCCGAGCCGCCGCGCCAGCCCGGCGAGGTAGTTCTCGAACAGGTCGCGGCGGCTGGCCGGCAGCGTACCCCGGCGGCGGACGTACAGCCCCAGTAGGGACAACGTCTGCGGGTTGCGGGCCAGGTCGGCCAGGTCCGGGTCGGCCAGCAGCCGGGCGGCCAGGTCGGCCGCCGACACGTCGGCCCCGTCCACCCGGGCGGTCCGGCCGAGGTTCGCCCGCAGGTAGTCGCGGACCTGCCGGGCGTCGAACTCCAGGAGCACCAGCTGCCGGTGCTCGAACCGCGGGCTGAAGTCGTTCGTCCGGCAGGCGAACAGGCACCGCACGCGCCCCACCTCGGCCCGCGCGAAGTCGCTCAGCGCGGTCACCCGCGGGCCGTACAGCCCGCGCTCCATCTCGTCCATCCCGTCGAACAGCACGACCAGGCGCCGCTCCCGGGCCAGCTCGTCGAACCGGGCGGCGACGGCCCGGTGCGGCTCCGGGACGCTCTTGCGGACGAGCTCCCACACGTCGCCGGGGCGGCCGTCCGTCTGCGACCGGTACTCGCCCAGGCGGACGTACACGACGACGACCGGGCGGGCGCGGCGGCGGCCGGCGGCCGCGATCCGCCGCCCGGCCTCCCGCAGGGTGGTGCTCTTGCCGCTCCCGGGCTCGCCGAGGAGGACGGTCGGCTCTTCCCGGGCCAGGAGGAGCGCGGCCACGTCGCGGACGGTGGACTTGCGGCGGGCGGACCCGGCCGACCGGGCCGTCGCCTGGTCGCCGCCGGGGGCCAGGTCGGTCAGCGCGCAGATGGTCTGGCGGACCACCCGCAGCACCTCCCGCCGGGCCGACCGCTCGTCCGGGAAGTCGGGGTCGCCGTACTCCCCGCCGAGCGCCGGGGCCGCGGGGAGGTTTTCGCCGCGGACCGGGACGTACTGCCCGTCGGCGTCCGCCGCGCCGGCGAGCGGCCGCAGCTGCTGCCGGACGAAGTCCTCGAACCAGGTCAGGTAGTTGTGCACGTCGCGGCGGTCGGGCGGGTCGGGGAACCAGCCGTGCTCGGCCAGCCACCGGTGGGCCCGCGGGGCCGCGTACTCCACGAGGTGGTCGGCCAACGACCGCCGCACCTCGGCCGGCCGCGACGGGGGCGGGGGCGCCGGGTCCGGATCGACGACCGACGGGTCGGTGCGAATCTGGGCCGCCAGCGCGTCGACGTACGCCTCGAACACTTCCTCGGGCCGGATGCGGAAGTGGTTCCGCCGGGCGAGCGGGCGGATGTCGGCCGGGAGCTCGTCGTCCCGCGGCATCGGCGTGTTGTCGATCAGCACCGGCACGACCAGGGCGTTGCACCCGAGCCCGCGGGCGATCTCCATCCGCACGTAGTCCCGCTCCTGCTCGAGCCGCCGCTCGCCGGTAGGGGCGGTGGCGTGGAGCCAGTTCCGGCCGATCAGCACGAGCACGACGTCCGACCCGCCGATCGCCGCTTCGAGCACGTCGCCGAACACCGCCCCGGCCCGGATCGCCTCGCGGTCGCGGAACACGCCGAACCCGCGGGTGCGGAGGGCGGCCGACAGCCGGTTGGCGATCGGCTCGCTGTCGCTCCGGCGGTACGAGAGGAAGACCCGCAGCATGCTCGATCCGGCGGGAGGTCGGGGTCACGCCCCTTTGCGGCTGGCCCGGCGGGCGAATCACCCGGCCGTCTCGCCGAACAGCGCCATCTCGGTCTCGAGCAGCCGGTAGAGGGCGTCGGGCAGCTCCGCCGGGCGTCCCAGGGTTGCGGAAGTTGCTGACGAAGTTCGTTCGCCGTGCGTCGCCGTCCGCCGGGAAGGTGTTAGCGGGCTCGGCCCGGCGGAAGGTCACACCGACGGATGACCAGCACCGAACATAGGGAAACATCCTTGAGGGGCAACGTCGGCTGGTCACCGAAGCAGGGCGGGAGTCAAGCAGGGTAGGGGCCCCGCGTGCGGCGCTGACGCAGGTGCCGGTAAAGGCGGTGGCGGAGGCCGGCCGAGCCAGAGTCGGCGATCCGGGCGGTACTGGCGGACGACCCGGAGCACGGCCCAGCACAACCTCGAGGTCGGTGCGCGCGGCCGGGCAGTGGAGGACGACGAGACCGCGCTTCTGGGCGACGACCCGGACGCTCAGGTCGCGGCCGTCGGCGCGGACGGCGTGG
>DASPHQ010001249.1:0-7704 GCA_035629595.1 Urbifossiella sp.
GTCGTAGCGGACGCCGAACGCCTCCCGCGTCTCGTCGTCCGTCGGCGGGCGGGTGCCCGGCTCGGTGATGACGCCGCGGCGGTCGAACCGCTTCCCCCGCTCCTGGCTGTCGACCAGCTTGAGGAGGTCGATCGACCCGTAGCTGTGGCGGGCGAGCCAGTCCCAGAACGGCTCGTTGCCGCCGGCCCACATGACCCAGGCGTTGCGCCCCTTGATCTGCTCGGGGGTGAGGTCGGGGGGCGCGGCCGGCTTGCCGTCGTACCGCGACGCCGTGTCCATGTCGTGGAAGTAGTCGGCGGTGGCCGGCGGGTAGTACTGCTGGGCCGCCGCCAGCATCTCCTGGGGGGTGGCGGCCTTGTTGCCGAACACCTTGGTCTTGGCCTCGTCCGGCGGCGGCCCGCCCGGCGAGCAGCCGGCGGCCGCGGCCAGCAGGAGGGCGGTCGAACGCGCGAGCCAGGGGGTACGGGTCATGGGGTCGCTCGGGGTTCGGGTTACTCGTGGTGGGCGACGCGGTCGGCGATGACTTCCTCGATCGTCCGCTTCTTGTCCGGGTGGAGGAGGTACTCGAGGGTGAGGTAGCGGCCCTTCGGGTCGCCGTGGACGCGGCGGAACTCGTAGTCGTAGAAGAAGTTCTGCCACAGCACCCGCTGCACCCGGTCGGGGATCGTCTTCCCGACGACCGGGTAGCGGGCGATCAGCCGGCAGCCGAGCGGCTTCCGCTCGGCCAGGCGCAGCAGGATGTGCTCGTAGAGGAGCGGCTCGCCCGGCGCCGATTTCACCCGGGCTTCGACCGCCTGCCGCCCCAGGCCGATGGAGCGGTACGCCCCGCGGAGCCAGAACAAAACCTCGTAGCACGGCTCCGGCCCGAACCGGTTGGTCTTAACCGGGTACACGGCTAGGATGCCGATCGGCAGGTCGGGCACGGTTGCGGCGGGCGCCGCCTCAGGGGCTTTGTCCGCCGTCGGCGGCAGGGGCGCCGTCGACACCTTGGCGACGGACTGTGCCGCGTTCGGGCTTACGGCCTTCGGCGGATCGGCCAGGGTCAGGAACCAGACCAGCGGTTCCTGCGACGTCCCCGACGGGTTCTCGTCGATCGCCCGGTTGACGGCGTCCGTGAGGCTCTCGGGGCTGGGGACGTGGAGGTGGCGCGCGGGGTGGACCCGCGCGCGGTCCTCCTCGAACCGCTCGATCTCGGACAGCACGCCGGCCCACTCGGCGACGTACTCCTTGTCGAGCCGTTCGATCATGCCCTGCCACGTCCCCGCGGGGAGGGTGTTGATCTGGACGGACTGCACCTTGACGGCCGGCAGGTTCAGCACCCGCTCGCAGAACCGCACGAAGTCCCGCGAGTACTCGCCGCGGACCACCGGCCAGTACTTCTGGAACGTCGCCGCGGCGGCCCACCGGCGGAAGCTCCCCATCCACCCGCTCTGGAGCGGGTGCGAGAAGCTCCCGTCCAGCTCCATCCCCATCCACACCGTCTGCATCACGTCGAGGACGTGGCTGACGGCCGTCAGCTCGGCCCGCTCGACGTCGTGGCCTTCCCACTCGTCGGTCTTGAACGGGGGGTTCGTCAGCCGGGCCACCTCGGGGTAGATGTCGTGCGTCAGCCGGTTCATCTTCGGGTCGGCCCGGAGGCTCCCCATCAGCTCGGCGAACGCCTTGCCGGCCTCCTGGTAGTTGGTGGTGAAGTCCATCGGCGGCGGGAACCACCGGTTGCGGACCAGGCTGAACAGCCGGCGGACCTCGCGGTCGTGGTTCATCGGCCGCAGCCGGTCGGCGTCGAACCGGGCGGCCGCCTCCCCGAACACGATGTCGGCGATGTGCTCGCCGAGCATCCGGTAGCTCTCGAACTGCCCCTCGTCGAAGAACTGCTCGGGGAAGGTCGGGTGGTGCGGGAAGCGGGGGTCCTTGACGGCGTAGTTCCGCAGGTCGGCCGGCTCGTCCCCGGTCAGCGACGCCCGCACGAAGACGAACGTCCCGGCCACGGCGTTGGGGTCCACCTCGTCGTACCGGATCGACCCGACGGCGACGTGCCACTTGCTCTTCCCGGCGGCGTCCTTCCGCAGCGGCAGGGTGTCGATTTCGATGCGGACGCCGAAGTCGGTCCGCACCCGCTGGACCATCATCGCCAGGTTTTCCGGCGAGTCGTTCGGGTCGGTGTCGGCGTCGAGGGCGACGATGAACCGGCAGCGGCGGCGGACCAGTTCGTACACGCCGCTGTTGTCGAAGTGCCCGCCGTCGGACAGGTGGACGGACCACCCGCGGTCGTCGGTCCGGCCCAGCAACTCGCGGCCCAGCGAGCCGAGTACGCCCCCGGTCGGCGACGCGGCGGCCCACTTCTTGCCGAACTCGCGCGGGTTCTGCATCCACCACCCGAGACGGGCGTTGAACAGGGTCATGAGCGCCCTCAGCGCCGACGACTGGAGCGGCATGCTGGCGTCGACCGCGGCCCCGGAGATGGTCATGGCCCGGCCGACGGTCAGGTTCTCGCCGTTGGCCCCGTCCGGCGTGCGGCCGTACCCGGTGGCCTCGCTGCCGCAGAAGTCCGGGGTGAGGACGAACGCCGCCCCCTTCCGGTCGCGCATCGCCAGATCCTGCCCGGCAATGAGGTTCAGGGTGGTGCCGAACAGCGGGTACGGGCCGTCGTACTTGCGGTGGTACCCGGGCGCGGGGGTGCCGTCCGGGTTGGTATTGCGGACGAGCGGCCGGAGGTCGCTCAGCGGCAGATCGTCGCCGGCGTCGAACCCGGTGTACGCGTTGGCGTGGCGGTACCACCCGCGGACGCCGAACGGGGCGCTGCGGCGGGGTCGGCCCATGTCGTCCGGGTTCTCGTGCTCCTTCCGCCGCGACGCCGCCAGGAAGCACCGCACCAGCCGGTTCCCGTACAGGGCGTGCATGGAGAACACGTTCACGTCGGCGCAGACGGAGAGGACGGCGGAGGACACGGCCAGGCCGATCGCCACGGCTACCAGAATGATCCAGTGCTTGGGTGCCGTGCCCACCCAGACGCCGATCCCGAGTCCCCCGCAGCCGGCGTCGGGGCGGGCAGGCGACGAGTCCGGTGAGGCGACGACGACGGAAACGCGGTGCACGTCGAAGCGGTCCGGCGGGGGGTTCTGAGCGGTGACGAGAACGGCGACCCCCTTCCAATTCGCCGGCGTCTTCTCGGCCGCAACCGTCCCGGCCGGCGGACTCGTGTCCGCGGCCGGGCCGTCCACCCGGAGGAGGGCGGCCGACAGGCCGACGCTCAGCAGGGCCAGGACGCCGATGAGGAAGGCCGGCGGGGCGACGGTGACGAGGATGCCGGCGACCCGACTCGGCCGGGCGGAGGTGGGGTCGGCACCCTGGCTGCGGCCCGCGAACACGCCGCCGGCCACGGTGCCCAACCACCCCACCACCACCGCCCCGGTCACGTAACGACGCACCTCCTGACTCAGCAAGTCGAAGAGCCCTGGCAGGTAGAGCGTGCTGCCGAAGAAGACCAGCCACACGACGGCGGCGATCATCAGGTCCGCCGCCAGCCGCGACCGCCACTCCTGCTCGTAGGTCGAGAACCCGTAGAAGACCCACTGCTCGACGAACCCGGCGAGTACGAACGCGGCCAGGATCAGTGGCGGGCCGAGCGTAGCGAGCAGCGCGGGGGAGGTGGTCCACTCCCAGATGGCAAAGTTCATCGCGAGGAAGACGAACGCGCCGAGGCAGAACCCGAACCACGTCGTGGCGAGCGCCACCCGCACCCCCCCGGCGCCGAGCCGACCGAAGAGGACGAACCCCATCAGCGCGACGAAGCAGGACACCCCGGCGGCGACGGCGGCGTAGAACACGACCGGGTACTCGGTCAGGAACGTCTGCTCCCCCTTCACCTCCGGGAAGACCGTGCTCTCGACCAACTCGGCCCACGCGTACCGGAGTCCTTCGTTCGGGTCGGCCGGGTTGACGCTCAGGCACCAGACGAGGAGGGCGGCCGAGGCCACCAGCGGGAGAACTACCAACCAGCGGACCCTGGTGGCCGAGCTCTCGCCCGGCACGGCCGTGCCAGCCCGGTTGTCCCGGGCGGACGCCGCCCCGACGACGGCCCGGTTCCGGAGGACCACGAGCGTCGCCAGTACCCCGAGGGCGAGCGCCGCGCCGGTCAGCCCAATCTGCATCGGGTCGATCACCCCGGGCGTAAAGCCCTGGGCGTAGCCCCACACGGCGAGGCGCGACAGGGCCACCACGGCCGCCGCCATCAACAGCACGATCAGCAGGTTGATCAGCGTGTTCCGCAGGTAGATGGCGGCCAGCACCCACGAGTCGGCCGAGAACACCCCGCCGCGCGGGGTCAGGAAGTTGCTGTAAGCCCGCACGTGGTAGACCGGCTCCGGCTCCTGGTCGATCACTTTCGGGTCCTGGCCGGCGACCTCCGGCTGGAACCTCGTATTCTGCTTCGCCTCCTCCGTCCCCACCGTACCCTCGTCCCGGTGGTAGCGGACGGCCCTGGCCTCGCTCACCCGGCTAGGGTCGAGCTGCCGCTCGACGTTCGCCAGCCCGCCCTTGTCGGCGCCGACCCGCTCGTGCTCGCGCCGCACCCAGGCCGCAAACCAGCCGCCGGTGTACCCCCCGCCGGACACCGTGGACAGGTAGTCGAACACCCGCAGCAGGCGGAGCCGGCCGAGCCCCTGTAGAAAGCCGAGGCTCGTCGACGCGCTGCGGATGCCGCCGCCGGACAGTGCCAGCCCCACCAGCCCCATGTTTAGCGCGTCGTGGCGGACCTCCGCCAGTTCCTTCTTCGGCTCGTCCGGCAGAGGCTCGGCCGGGGGGGACTCCGGCGCCCCGTTCGCCACCCAGACCTGCTCGCGCCGGTCGTAGACGCACTTCAGCTCCCACGGCAGCACATCGTCGAACGGGTGCGCGCCGGGCGTCGGGTCGGGAGCCTGCGGCTTTTCGGGCGGCCACGGCATGACGAACCTCCGAATCGACGGTCCAGTCAGGGGCGGAGCATCAGGCCGGCGCCGCGCTCGGCCAGGGCGGCGATCGTCAGCGACGGGTTCCACCCGATCGGTCCCGGCATCACGGACCCGTCCGCCACGAACAGGTTCGGGTGGCCGAACACCTCGCCCCGGTGGTCCACCACGCCATCGGCCGCGGTCGAGCCCATCCGGCAGCCGCCGAGCGGGTGGACGGTCACCAGCGCCCGCAACAGCGACCAGTACAGCGGCACCCGCAGCCGCCCCCCGCCGGCCCGCGACAACCGCCCCTGCGCCCGCAGGATGGCGTCGATCACCCGCCGCGACTTGCGGACGTTCCAGTCCAGGCACAGGTCCGTCCGCCACGGGGCGAACGTCGGCCGGCCGAGCGTCAGCCGGCCGTCGCCGGCGTCGACCCCGGCCCCGAGCCAGACGGCGACGCGGGCCAGCGGGTTCAGCTCGCCCGGCCCGCGCCGCAGGAACGGCCGCAGCGCCCACGCTAGCGGGTTGAGCCACGCCGACCCGAGCTTCGCCGTCAGCGCGTTCAGCAGCAGGTTCGGGAAGCCGTCGTCCTCCAGGACGAACCGCTCGCTGCCGGGGCCGCCGTCCATGAACTGCATCCCGGCCGAGATCGTCGGCCCGGCCGACTGCCGCACGTCCGCCGCCCGCGGATAAATGTCCGGCGTCAGCACGTTGGCGTTCGGGCTCCACCCCTGCCCGAGCGACCGGCCGACCCGCGGTAGCGTCCGGTATTGGTCGCGGCAGCGGAGCAGCAGCTCGGTCGAACCTAGCGACCCGGCCGCGAGGATCACCCGGTCGGCCTCGACGGCGCCGGGCACGAGCTTGCCGTTCTCGATCCGGTCGAAGGCGACGCGGTAGCCGTTACCGACCGGCTCGATCCGGCGAACCATGTGCAGCGGGCGGATCTCGGCGCCGGCGTTCTCGGCGGCCGCCAGATAGTTCAGGTCGAGCGTGTTCTTGGCGTCGACGTCGCAGCCGATGTCGCAGTTCCCGAGGTGGACGCAGGTGCCCTGCCGCTTCCCGTGGCCGTTGTCGTGCACCGGCTTCGAGTGGCGGGCGCTCATGGCGTCCGGCAGGTCGTAGTTCCACTCCTCGTCGAAGGTGAGCGCCAGCGGCATCGCCGAGAAGCGGCGGGCGTCGCCGGTCCGCTCGGCCGCCCGCTGCATCAGCTTGTAGCGCTGCGTGAGCTGCCCCTCCGGGATGGTCCGCGCGCCGAGCATCCGCCGGGCGGTGGCGTAGTGCGGGGCCAGCTCGGCCCGGGTGACCTCGGCCGGCCAGCCGGCGCCGAAGCTGGCGTCGTCGGCCTCCAGCAGCACGCTGGAATAGCACAGCGAGCCGCCGCCGACGCCGGCCCCGGCGAGCACGGTCATGCCGGGGAAGAGGCGGACATCGAGCCAGCCGTGGTGCTTCTCCGGGCGGCGGTGGCTGTACAGCCAGGCGTCGCTGGCCTTCCGCGGGTACTGGTCCTTGGTCCACCGGCGGCCGCGCTCGAGCACCAGCACGCGCGCCCCGGCCTCGGCCAGCCGGCACGCCGTGACGGCGCCGCCGAACCCGCTCCCGACCACGATGGCGTCGAACCGGTCGGCCACGGCCGCCCCCTAGTTGTGGCTCGGGACGTCGGCCGGGATCCAGAAGTGGATCCGCTTGTCCCCGCCCTCGGTCACCGCGTCCTCGGTCAGGGTGATGGTGCCGATCCGGCTCCAGTCGGGGTCGGCGAAGTTCTTCACGCTGATCGTGTACACCAGCTTGCCGCCCGGGTAGTTCTTCAGCCGCAGCTCGTCGCGGAAGTCGTCGGCGTCCACCTTGAGGGTGCCCTCGGCGACGGTCAGCAGCAGCAGGTCGGGCGTCCGCACCGGGTCGCCGGGCGCCAGCCCGAGCGTCGAGATGGGGTGGAGCAGGCGGATGCCGGGGCGGGTGTCCATGATGCGGAAGATCAGCCGGTTGATGACGTTCGCCGCCGGGCCGAGGCCGACCTTCGGGGCGTTCGTCATCGGGAAGTCGGTGACGTGCTTGGCGAGCGTGCCGGTCAGGCCGGCGACGGTCACGAAGTTGCCGGGCTTCACCCGCACGGTCGGGTCGAGGGTCGGGAACACCTTGCCGGCGATGCCGAGCGACCGCCGCTGGCCGCGGCGGATGTTCGGCCCGGCCACCGACGCCCGCACCACCAGCAGCCCCCGCGAGCCGCGGGCGAAGTAGCCGGTGAAGGGCGAGTCGGCGTCGATCTCCCACAGCCCGGTGAAGCAGATGCCGTGGGCGTGGATGAGCTTGTCGAAGTATGGGCGGATGTCGCGCCGGTCGTGGAGGTTGCGGGCGGCGGCGTTCAGCAGTTGCAACAGGTTCGACGGCCCCAGGGTGCGGTACGTAGGGTACACCACATAGGGGTTCCCCATCGCCACCGCCTTGACCTCGTCGAACGTGGACCCGGCGTACTCGAACAGGTCGGTCGGCTTCACCGCCTCGGGCGCCGGCGGGTCCGGCTGTTCCGGCCGCGGGGCGCCGCGGCGCGTGACGTAGGCCAGCGGCAACTGCACCGCGAACAGGGCGAGGTGGATCAGCCCGCGGAGCATGCTCCCGGGGGAGTAGAGGAACAGGAAGAACAGCGCCTGCGCCAGCCGGCACACGACCAGCAGCCGGGACATGCCGGGGTAGCGGTACGGCTCCAGCGCCACCGGCACGGCGAACAGCGATAGGAGCACGCACAAGAGCGACGCGAACGCCGTCCACGGCGGGCTCA
>DASPHQ010001250.1:0-2076 GCA_035629595.1 Urbifossiella sp.
GAGCCGGCCCCCCCTCGGCGGCGACAGCGTGTTCTTCCCCGCCGGCACGACGACCGCGGTCTTGCCGGCCTGGACGATCGCCGCGTCGGCCCCGTGGTAGATGCGCGGCATCTTGCCGACGAGCTTCATGTTCGCCGGCGAGTCCCACGGCTCGTCGAGTTTGAACTGCCGGTACAGCGCGTCCTGCTCGATGAACGGGAGGATCGCCACCCGCCAGCTCAGCAGCGCCTTGCCGTCCGGGCCGCGGATGTTGGTCGTGGGGAGCTGGTTGTTGGCGTCGTGGTAGGCGTGCATCGCTAGGCCGACCTGCGCGAGGTCGTTCTGCAGCTCGAACGGCGACTTCGGCCCGCCGGCCGCTGGGGCTGCGGGGGCCGCGTCGTCGAGGTTGCCCGGCTCGCCGTCGGCCGGGTCGAACGCCCGGACCAGCTCGACCGGATCGACCTTCGGCGACACCGCACGGACGCTGCCGTCCGCGTGGAGGGCGAGGAACCGGTCGCCGTCGGGTCGAATTAACCCGCGGAGGGGTTGCTTCGGGTCCACGGTCAGGTCGGCGGGTCGGCTCCACTCCACCGGGGTTCCGGTCGCCTCGACGACCAGCAGCGTGTTCGACGTGCCGTCGGTGATGTCGGCGATCTTCAGCGCCTTGCCCGGCGGGAAGGCGGTCCCCTTGCCGGCGGGGCGGACGAACGGCGTCTTTCCCGCGGTGAACGGCGGCCGGCCGGCGTACACCCGCGGCATCTTGGCGAGGAGCGGCTTGTTGGCCGGCGAGTCCCACGGCTCGTCGAGCTTGAACTGCTGGTACAGCGCGTTCTCCTCGATGTACGGCAGGATTGCCACCCGCCAGCTCAGGAGCGCCTTGCCGTCCTTGTCGCGGATGTCGTCGGGGAACTTCAGGACGGTGTCGTGGTGGGAGTGGAACCCGAGCCCGATCAGCTTCAGCTGGTTCATCGCCTGCGCCCGCTCGCCCGACTGGCGGATGCCACCCGGGCGCACGGCCGGGGCGCCCGGCGCCGGCTCCTTCACCGCCTGGTCCGGCCCCAGGAAGTCGAGCATCTGCTTCTTCGGGAGGTGGACCCAGACGCCGCCGAGCTCGCGGCGCGGCGTCGGCAGCAGGTCCATCGGGGCCGGCGGGCCGGCGCCGCGGGCCAGCTCGGTGTAGATGGAGTTGTCGATCAGCGGCAGCACGAGCGTTTCGAGCCGGTACTGCCGCGGCGTGATCGTGACGCGCACGGCGATCGGGTCGAAGAACGTCCGCCAGTACTGGCTGTAGTCGGCGACGAACGCCCGGTACTCGTCGGCCTCGGCGCCGCTCACCTCGGTCACGAGCCGCTCGACGCACGGGGTCAGCGCCTCGACCCGGCCGAACCTCGAGCACACGCCGGACATGCCGTCGGCGGACAGCGAGTACGTGCCGCCGTCCGGGTGGGCCAGGTCGCCGCGGCCGAACACGCCGGGGGCGCACTTCGCCTCGGCCAGCTCCTCCAGCGACTTCGGCGCCCGCCCGTGCTCGGTGCGGTACAGCAGCGCCGCGTGGCCGATCATGCGCAGGTGGTTGTACGCCATCACCCGCCGCCGCTCGGTCAGCTTCAGCTGCGGCCCGGTCAGCCGGCGGATGAACGAGTCGGACAGATAGAGGAAGCCGTCCTCCTCAGGGCCGCGGGTCATGCGGGTGCGGACGTACTTGAACTCGGCCGAGTCGCCGAGCCGCTTGGCCGCCTTGCCGTCGGCGGTCTTCCCGGCGACGGTTTCGAGCACTCGCCGGAAGGCGGGGAGCGAGTTGCCGCGGACGTGCAGGTCCGGCCGCGGGCTCGCGGAGTACACGTTCACCGCGCCGTCGGGCGTCGTCCGGTGCTTGTACGTGATGCCGACGTGCTCCCCCTTCGCCGCGTCCCCGCCACCGCCCACCAGCGCCGCGAGCGTGCCGACGTTCGGGCCGTGGACGAGGAGGGTGATGTCGCTTCCCTCGGACAGGAACGGGTCGCTCCCGGTGACCCCGATTGCATCGACGCCGAGCTTGTCGACCGCCTCCGGGGTGAGGGCGCCGAGGCCGAGTTGCTTGCGGATGCGGTCGGCGTT
>DASPHQ010001251.1:0-4150 GCA_035629595.1 Urbifossiella sp.
CGATGCCGAGGATGAACGCGAAAGACGTCATCAGAATCGGGCGGAATCGCATCCGCGAGGCTTCGATGGCGGCCTCGTAGATGGAACGGCCCTGGGCCCGCAGCTCGCGGGCGAACTCCACGATCAGGATCGCGTTCTTGCTCGCCAGCGCGATGATGAGCACCACGCCGATCTGCGTGTAGATGTTGTTTTCCAGGCCGCGGAACACCACCGCCGCGACCACGCCCAGGAGCCCGAGTGGCACCACCAGGATCACCGCCAGGGGCAGCAGCCAGCTCTCGTACTGCGCCGCCAGAACCAGGTACACCAGCAGCACCGCCAGCCCGAACACGACCACCGCCTCGCCGCTGACGCGCCGCTCCTGGTACGCGATCGACGTCCACTCGTACCCCATCGACCGCGGCAGCACCTCCTTCGCCACGTCCTCCATCGCGTCGAGCGCCTGCCCGGAGCTGGCCCCCGGGGCGGTCGCCCCCGAGATCGTCGCCGACGGGTAGAGGTTGTACCGGGCGATGGCCGGCGGCCCCACCTTCGGCTCCGCGGTCAGGAGCGTGCCGAGCGGGACGCGCTTGCCGGCGCGGTTGCGGACCTCGAGCCGGCGGATCACCTCGGCGTCGGCTCGGAACTCGGCCTGCGCCTGCACCCGCACCTGGTAGGTCCGGCCGAACTTGTTGAAGTCGTTCACGTACACCGACCCGAGGTTCGCCTGCAGCGTGGCGAACACGTCACTGACCAGCACCCCGAGTTGCTCCGACTTCGCCCGGTCGATCTCCAGATAGATCTGCGGCACGCCGGCCCGGAACGTCGTGCGGATGGCCGGCGGCGGGGCGATTTCGGGCCGCGTCTTCGCCGCCGTGTCGATCACCGCCTGGGTGCGCTCCTGGAGCGCCTCGAGCCCGGCGCCCTCCTTGTCCTCGATCTTCAGCTCGAACCCGCCGGCGAACCCGAGCCCCTGGATCGACGGCGGCACGATCACGAAGATGTTCGCCTCGCGGAACGCGAACAGCTCGCCCTGCAGCTCCTTCACCAGCGCCGCCTGGCTCGTCTCCGGGGTCGTCCGCTTCGCCCAGTCGCTCCACGCCACGAAGGCCGTCGCCCCGTTCGGGGCGTTCACGCCGTCGAGCAGCGACAGCCCGCCGATCGTGAACCAGTTCTCGACGACGCCCCTCTCCTTGTACTTGGCGAACACCCCGTTCATCTTGTCGGTCACTGCCTTCGTCCGGTCCAGCGACGCCGAGTCGGGGAGCTGCGCGGCGATGACCGCGTACCCCTCGTCCTCCGTCGGCAGGAACCCGGTCGGGACCGTGTTGTACCACCACCCCGTCGCCCCCGCGATGGCGATGAACGCCAGCATCACCAGCCACCACACCTTGAGCAACATGCCGACGGACCAGGCGTACACCCGCTCCACCGGCTTGTAGCCGAAGTCGAAGGCGCGGGTGAACCAGTTCTTCCCCTTGTGCGGCTTCAGCCAGGCGGCGCACTGGGCGGGCTTGAGCGACAGCGCGTTCATGGCGCTGATGAGGGCCGTGGCCGCGATCGTGAGCGCGAACTGGCGGTACATCTGGCCGGTGATGCCGCCCATGAACGCCGTCGGGACGAACACCGCCATGAGCACGACGGTGATGGCGATGACCGGCCCCGTCACCTCGTCCATGGCCTTGATCGTCGCCTCGCGCGGCGCCATCCCCTGCTCGATGTGGTGGCTGGCGTTCTCGACGATCACGATGGCGTCGTCCACGACGATGCCGATGGCGAGGATCAGCCCGAACAGTGTCAGGAGGTTCACCGAGAAGCCGAACATGTAGAGGAAGATGAACGCCCCGATGATGGTCACCGGCACGGTCGTCGCCGGGACCAGGAGCGCCCGCCAGCTCTGGAGGAACACCAGGATGACGATGAGCACCAGCGCGCCGGCCTCGATCAGCGTGCGATAGACGTTCGAGATGGCCCGGTCCACGAACTTGGTGGTGTCGAACGGGATGTCGTACTCCATCCCCTCCGGGAGGGTCGGCTTCACCCGCTCCATCGCCTCGCGGACGCGCGTCGCCACGTCGAGCGCGTTCGACCCCGGCAACTGGTAGATGAGGATGTTGCTGGCTTCGAGGGCGCTCCGCTCGGTGTACGAGTCGTAGGTCTGCGCCCCGAGGTCCACCTTCGCCACGTCGCGGAGGTAGACCGTCCGCCCCTCCGCGCCGGCCTTGACGATCACCTCCTCGAACTGCTTCACGTCGGTGAGCCGGCCCATCGTGGTGACGGTGAGCTGGAACGCCTGCCCCGACGGGTTCGGCGGCTGCCCCACCTGACCGGCCGCGACCTGCACGTTCTGTCTCGCCAACGCCGCGACCACGTCGTTCGTCGTGATCTGTCGGGCGGCCAGCTTGTCAGGGTCCACCCACACGCGCATGGCGTAGGAGCCGACGCCCTTGGCGAGCACGTCGCCGACGCCGTCCACGCGGGACAGCTCGTCGCGCAGCCGGAGGTTGGCGTAGTTCGACAGGAACAGGCCGTCGAAGGTGCCGTTCTTCGACGTGAGCGACACCACCAGGAGGATGCTCGGCGACTGCTTCTTGACGGTGACGCCCTGCCGCCGCACTTCCTCCGGCAGCCGCGGCTCGGCGACGCGGAGGCGGTTCTGCACGAGCACCTGGGCGTCGTCCAGGTTGGTGCCGATCTCGAACGTGATGGTGAGCTGGTACGACCCGTCGGCGCTCGACGTGGACGACATGTACATCATCCTCTCGACGCCGTTCACCTCCTGCTCGATCGGGGCGGCGACGGTGTTCGCCACCACCTCGGCGTTCGCGCCGGGGTAGTTGGTGGTGACGACGACCGTCGGCGGGGTGATGGCCGGGTAGCGCTCGACCGGCAGCCGCCGCAGCGCGACGACGCCGAGCAGCACCGTGAGCACGGCGATGACGTTGGCGAAGACGGGGCGGTCGATGAAGAACCGGGAAATCATTCGCGCCTACCGAGTGGGATTCGCTTCTCGTTCCGCGAATGACGAATGACCCACCAATGACCCACCAATGACGAAGGATGACAAGCCCTGGTTCCCTTCGTCATTGGTGGGTCATTGGTGGGTCATTCGTCATTTCCTCGCCGGCCCCGACAACTCGTACGTCTGCGGCTCGACCGCGATCCCCGGCCGGACGCGCTGGAGGCCGTCGACGACGATCACGTCGTCCTTCGTCAGCCCCTTCTCAATCGCCACCACCGACCGCACCACCGGCCCCGGCGGGGCGCCGGCCGGCGCCTTGAACGACCACGCCGGCGGCGGCCCGTCCGGGGCCGGCGGCGGGGCGCGGAACACCTGCGTTCCGACCGTCACCGTGCGCTTGCCGATCTTGTTCTCGGCGCCGACGACGTAGACGTACCGCCCCTCCTGCCCGGTCATCAGGGCGTCCTCGGGAATTACCGGCTTGTCGGTCGGCACCCCGGCCGGCACCCGCACCTTGGCGTACAGCCCGGGGTACAGCAGCCGGACGTTGTTCGGCGCCACCTTCGGGTTCGGCAGCCGGCCGCGGATGCGGATGGTGCCGGTGCCGGTGTCCACGCGGTTCTCGCGGAAGTCGATCGTCCCCTTGTGCGGGTAGCCGTCCTCGCCGGTCACGCCGACCATCACCGGGATGGTGCCGCCCATCGGGTCGGGCACCTTCTGGGCGGCGAGCGCCCGCTGGTACTCCGTCAGGTCGCGCTCGGGGGCGTCGAACAGGACGTACAGCTCGTCCATCTTCACGATGGTGGTGAGGAGCGTGGGTTCGCTCTGGCCGACGAGGTTCCCCTCGTCCACGTGGGTCCGGCTGATGAGCCCGGCGAGGGGGGCGCGGATGTCGGTGTAGCCGAGCTGGATGTTCGCGGAGTGGTGCGAGGCGTCGGCCGCCTCGCGGGTGGCCTCGGCGGCCTTCAGCTCGGCCTCGTTCACCTCCAGGGTGGCCTTGGCCTTGTCCAGCTCGGTCTTGGACGCGGCGGTGCCGGCCTGCGTCAGCCGCTCCAGCTCGGCGGTGGCGAGCTTGATCTGGGCTTTCCAGTTCAGCACGTCGGCGTCGGCCTTGGCGCGCTCGGCCTCGGCCTTGCGCACGGCCGTCTTGAACTCGCGCTGGTCGATGGCGTAGAGCTTCTCGCCCTTCTTTTGGTCCTCGTCCTCGGC
>DASPHQ010001252.1:0-6498 GCA_035629595.1 Urbifossiella sp.
GCCCGCGGGCGAGCCACCGGTAGCGCCGCGGGATCGGGCGGCGGGAATGCGGCCGGTGCCCGTCGGCTGCGACGTATCCATCACGGTCGGCCCCCCGCGCCCGGACCCAACCCCCGGTCGGGGCGGCGGGTGCGTGGAGTGTTCCGGTCATCCATGACCGATCGCGGGGATTTCGGGTGCGGGTCGGGCAGCGGGTCGCGAAAATGCCCGGCGGATTGAGAGGAAAACCGCCGAAAAAAGTGGGAGCCACCGTCGGGCCGGTCGGTCATCCGTGACCGGAAGCCGAAACCGGACCGACCCCGAACCGGGCCACCCACGTCCGCGGCGTGCGGAACTCGAACGGCGAGCCGTCGAGCCGGAAGAACGCGGTGAGCGCCTTCCCGAGCGCGAGCATGGCCGGATCGTCGTCCGGCCGGGGGGCGCGTCCGCCGGCCTGGAGAACGGCGGCCAGCGCCGCGGCCGCCCGGGTCGGCCGCCCGTTGGTGCCGACGAGCCCGAGGTCGGAGAGCGTGTACCGGCCTCCCCGCTCACCGTCCGCGGTGACGGGCTCGTGACGGCCGCCCGAGTCGCCGTCGACTGCGGGGAGGAACGCGACGCCCACGGTCGTCGTGCGGACCTCGACACGAACGAAGTTCGGCCCGGCCGCGCTCAGGGTGAGGTCGTCCCAGGCGGCACCGGGCGGGGTGGGAAAGCCCGCACTCGCGCCGGCCCGGACCGTGAACCGCGCCCGGTAGGCCCCGGCCTTCCGCACCGGGTAGAACGGGTTGTCGTCGAGCCCGAGTAGCGCCCGGAGGCGAGCCCGCAGGTCGCTCACCGCCTGCTTCAGCGCGCCGGCCTTGGTCCGGACCGCGTCGCCCGATTCCAGCACCCCGCCCCGCTGGGCGATCATCGTCAACAACGCCCACCGGGCGTCGGGAACGCCCGACCGCCGGCGGTTCTCGAACCCGGCCTCCACGAACCCGACCCGCCGACTCACGCCGCCGACGCGGACGGTCAGGTGGTGGTCGTCGAGGATGATCGTCACCTGGTCCCAGGTCACCCCGGGCGGGACCACGAGGACCGGAGCGACGGGGGCGGGCAGGGTCGTGCCGGGCGTCAGCAGCGCGTGGAGGACGGACCAGTCGGCGACCAGGCCGACCGGGCCGAGGGCCAACACGTCCGTGAGCCGGACGACCGTCGGGTTGCGGTCGGCCGGCCACACGGCACGCCGGGGTGCCAGCGAGGGGACGAATACGACCGCGTGCGCGGCCGTCAGTTCCGGAGCCGCCTCGGCGACCGCCGCCCCATCCGGCCGGTCGAGGCCGACCGCCAGGAAGCCGACCCGCGCCCGCCCCGCCGTGCGCACCGGGCCGAGCCGCCAGACGCGTGCGGACACGACCTCGGCGGGCTCGTCCGCCACCCCGACCGCCGCGGCGACGGCGCGGGCCAGGCCCGTGTGGCGGACGGCCCAGCGGCGCAGGGCGGCCGGGGGGACCGGAACCAGCCCGACCTCGGGGCAGGTGACGAACGCCCGACGGCCGGGCGCCCCGGCCCAGCGGACGGGCTCGACGTGGTCCTGGTCGCACCCGGGGCAGCGCACGGCCGCTGTCGCGCCGGCCACGGCCACGACCCCGGCCGCCACGAGCCGGTCGAGGGCGCCGGCCGGCCAGCCGGCCACGTCGTCGGGGCCGAACCCCGGCTCAGGGTCGTCCGCCCAGCCCATCAGATCCGCCAGTGGCGCCGTCACGCAAGATCCCCCACCGCCGCAGGCAGTGTTCCCCGATCGCCCGCCGGTCCTCGGACATGCCCCGCAGGTTGGACGCGTCCGGGAACGACACGTCGAACGTCAGCGTCCGGTCCTTGTCGTCGTCCCGGGTCCGGTAGGCGACGGTGAACGTCGCCTGGTTGACGAGGAGTCGCGCCCGCGGGTACCGCTCGACCGGGAAGTGGGCGTCGAGCATGTCGTACACGTCCCGCGGCCCGCCGTTCGGGTCGGCCTCCAGCGTCACCCGCCGGTTGCTCCCGCGGACGAGTACCCGGAGCCGGCGGACGACGGCCCCGTCCACCCCCGCGGCCGGGTCGGGGGTGAGCGGGAACCCGCGGTCGAGCAGCCCGTCGAGTTGATACCCCCGGCGGCGCGGGTCCGCCCCCGGCGATGCCTCGCCCAGGAGGTGGGTGCAGAACAACTCGCGGAGGGTGTCCCGCCACCGGCGGTCGCCGTGGGCGTACAGGTCGAGCGTGCCGGCGACCGGGTTGTACACGTACACGACCTCGAACGCCGGGCGGAGGGGAACCCGGCGGAGGGTGCCGCGGGTGTCGTGGCCGACGTGGGTCTGGGTGTAGTCGTCGAGGTAGACGAACAGGTACAGCACCTCCCCCCGCACGTAGTCCTCGACCGTGCAGTGCTGGCCGCGGCCCTGCTCGGTCCGGTACAGCCGGGCGACGGCGACCCGGAATTCCTGGACGGCGTCGGGCGAGGTGTCGGCGACGAGGCCGGGGAAGCCGGTGGTGAGGTTCCAATACCGGCCGCCGGGGTTCCCGGCCGCCAGGAGCAGTCGCGCGGTGTGGAACGCGGGCGGGTGGCAGATCAGCACCCACAGCGCCTTCGCGTGGTGGCCGTCGACCGGATCCAGGTCGGCCACGATGTCGGCGCCGCGGAAGAACGCCTCCGCGACCAGGGCCCCGGTTCCGGCCGGCGTTGCCATCTCGTGGACCTGGCGGAGCATCTCCTCGACGGCGTCCCGGGCGGCGGGTGGGAGGTCGAGCCAGGCCTGGTAGAGGGCGCGGGTGTCGCCGTCGACGAGGGCGGCCCAGTCGGCACCGACCGCCACCCTCCGGCGGTCGAGAAACTCGCGGATGAGGACGAGCGGGAGGTGGCGCAGGACGGCCCGCGGCGCGTAGGGACGACTCATCGGCGGCTCGGTCGGGGTTGTCACACACTTCTGAAACTAGTTGACGGGTGTACACTTTTCAATCTAGAATCCAATCGGATTTCCCGAAGCGCCCTCGGCTCGCATCCAACGGCGATCGGCCGACGAGCTCAGAAAAAGAGACCGCGGCGAGTCGAGGCCGTCCGCCCCCGTAGGCGGGCGAGCATCCGTGAGAGCGGGATATACACCGCGTCAAACGACCCCATCCCGGGCGGACCGTGTACGCGACCGTCACCCACCTCGCGGCTCTCGCACCTGGCCGACGCCCAGATCGTGTACGTCTCTCTGGGGGGGACGTGGCGACGAGGACGAGATCCGCCGGCTGCAGGCCCTCGGCTTGGTCGTCGCCGAGGGGCGCTCCCCGCCGACCCTCCGCCGCCCGGCTGCACCGAGGACGTGTTCACCGAGCACGTCGCCGCGCTGGCCCACCGCCACGGGTGGCTGGTCGCCCACTTCGCGCCGGCCCGGGTGACCCGGGAGGGGCGCCAGACCTACGAGACCGCGGCCCGGTTCGACGGCCGCGGCTTCCCCGACCTGGTGCTCGCCCGCGCGGACACCGTCGTCCTCGCCGAGCTGAAGGCCCGGCGGGGCGTGCTCCGCCCAGACCAGCAGCGCTGGGTCCGGGCGGCCGGCGCCCGCGTGTGGCGGCCGGCGGACTGGCAGCTGATCGTCACCACCCTGGAAGGAGGAGAGCCGTGTCCGCGCCCATGACCTGCACGAAGAAGCCCGCCCGCGGCGCGCCAGTCGGAGCGTCCGCGCCGCCGCCGGCGGCCCCGCAGCCCGCCGGCCTGGCCGCCCCGCCGGTGTACCACGACGGCCTGCTGCCGCTCCGCGCGCTGCGGCCGAGCCCGACCAACCTGCGCAAGACGTTCGACGAGGAGCGGCTCCAAAACCTCGCCCAGAGCATCCGGGTGGACGGCCTCGCGCAGCCGATCGTGGTCCGCCCCGTGGGCGCCCCGGGCGGCCCGGCCCCGCGGCTGGGGCCGAAGGGGTGGGATAACGTCGAGTGATGGGAGACCGTCGCAGGCGAGTGCCGCCGGCGGGCGTGCGGGATTGCCGGCCTGGCCGAGGTGCGGGTGCCGGCCGCGCTGCTGAGCGACGAGCGGGTGCTGTACCACCAAGGCCAAAGGCGCGAAACCGAGGCCGGCCGAGGGCCACACCCCCGCCGGCAATCCTCTTGCGGACTAAGATGCACGCTTGACATACGAAGTACCGATGCCGCAACCGAAATCGCCCCGCGTTCGAGGATGACGTGAGCCATGCCGACGACCACTCCAAGGTCGCAATCGCAATCGAAGACGCGAGACGCACCGGGAGTTTAAGTCTCAATCTCTACGGGTGTCAGCTGACGGCGCTGCCGGAGTCATTGGGCCGGCTCACGCAGCTGCAGATGCTGGACCTCGGCGGGAATCAGCTTAGGGCGCTGCCGAAGTGGCTGGGCGAGCTCACGCAACTGCAGATGCTGGGCCTCAGCGGGAACCAGCTGCAGGCGCTGCCGAAGAGGCTGGGCGAGCTCACGCAGCTGCAGACGCTGGGCCTCGCCGGGAATCAACTGACGGCGCTGCCGGAGTCGCTGGGCGGGCTCATTCAGCTGCAGACGCTGAGCCTCAGCAGGAATCGGCTGACGGCGATGCCGGAGTGGCTGTGCGGGCTCACGCAGTTGCAGACGCTGGATATCAGCGGGAATCAGCTGTGGGCGGTCCCGGAGTCGCTGGGCAGGCTCATTCAGCTGCAGACGCTGAGCCTCAGCAGGAACCGGCTGACGGCGCTCCCGGAGTCGCTGGGCAGGCTCATTCAGCTGCAGATGCTGGATCTCAGCGGGAACCGGCTGACGGCGCTCCCGGAGTGGCTGGGCGGGCTCATTCAGCTGCAAACGCTCTCTCTAGGCGGGAACCAGCTGAAGGCCCTACCGGTGTCGTTGGGCGGGCTCACACGGCTGCGGATGTTGGACCTCGGCGGGAACCGGCTGACCGCGATACCGGAGTCGCTGGGCTGCCTCACGCAACTGGTCGGTCTCTCCCTCAGCGGGAACTGGCTGACTGCGCTGCCGAATTCGACGGGCGGTCTTAGGCAGCTGCAGTCTCTACTCCTCCACGGCAACAGGCTGAGGGCGCTGCCGGATTCGCTGCGCCGGCTCACGCAGTTGACGGAACTGTACCTCCACGCCAACCCGAAATTGGGCATCCCCCCCGAGGTTCTCGGACCGAGCCGGGATGAGAGATTCACCGGAACCGCTCCGAGCGATCCGCAGAAGATCCTCGCCTGGTACTTTCGGAACAGGGCTGCCACCGCCAAGCGTCCAATCCTAGAGGCGAAGGTGATCCTGGTCGGGTGGGGCGCGGTGGGCAAGACATCATTGCGGCGCTGCCTCCTCGGCGAGCCGTTCAACTCTCGAGAGGGACAGACGCACAAGATCGAGATCGCCCCGTGGCCGGTCCAGGTGGGCCAGGACCGCGCGACCCTAAACGTGTGGGACTTCGGGGGGCAGGAGGTGATGCACGCCACCCACCAGTTCTTCCTAACCAAGCGAAGCCTGTACCTCCTCGTCCTGGCCGGCCGCGAGAAGGCTCAGGGCGCCCAGGATGCCGAGTACTGGCTGCGTCTGATCGAGAGTTTCGGCGGCGGCTCGCCCACCATCGTGGTACTGAACAAGCAGCACAGCTGCCCGTTCGACCTGAACCAGCAGTCGCTTCGGGAGAAGTACCCGTTCATCACAGGTTTCGTCTCGACCGACTGCGCCTCGCTGCTGGGGTTGCCCGAATTACGGGAGCGCATCCTGTCGGGAGTCGACAAGCTCCCGGAACTGCGGACCGAGTTCGACGCCCGGTGGATGGAGGTCAAGGAAGCCGTCGGCGAGCTTAAGAAAACGGGTAGGAAGCGGATGACGGTGGAGGAGTACTACGCGCTCTGCCGGGCGAAGGGTGAGGTGGACGAGAAGTGGCAGAGGTGGCTGTTGGGCTTCCTCCACGACCTCGGCGTCGTGGTCTGCTTCCATGAGGACCACCACCTCGCCAACGACGGCCTGCTCGATCCGCAGTGGGTGGTGGACGGCATCTACCGCGTGCTCAACGAGCCAACCATATCCGGCCGCGACGGACACGTCACATACGAGCAGATTCGGCAACTCCTCCCAGCCACGGAGTACACCCACGCCGAGGTCCGCATTCTCCTCGACATGATGGGAAAGTTCCAGCTCGCGTTCTGGCTGGACGATCGTCGGGCCGACCTAGTCATTCCCGAGCTCATGACGGAGCAGGAGCCGGACTGGACCACCACGTTCCCCGCCCCTGACACGGGACTTCAGTTTGAGTTGAAGTACGATTTCCTCCCCGGCGGGTTGGTGCCGCGATTCATCGTTGCGACGCACCACCTGAGTGCGGATCGCGAGCGGTGGCGGTCCGGCGTGATCCTGCGTAAGGAGGGGAACGCGGTGCTGGTGCGCGGGGACACGGCCGGCACCCCCCCCCGTGTCCGCATCCTGGTCAACGGCCCGGTCGCCACGCGCCGCGGGCTGCTCGAAATCGTCCGCAACGAGTTCGACAAGATCCACGCTACTATTCCAGGCCTGGGGGTGCAGGAACGCGTTCCT
>DASPHQ010001253.1:0-3848 GCA_035629595.1 Urbifossiella sp.
CTCACGGAATCGCTGAGGTTTGGGGCTGTCAGGCGGGTATTAGATCGACCCAAGTCGGACGATCCGCCCGCAGCACCTATCCCCTGATTCCCTAAGTCGTTTAGAGACAACCCCCTCCCACGTTTGCAATAGGTTGGGAACCCCGGGCGGCGTTCGCGGTGTTCGTTCGGCGTAGCTCCCCCGATTCACCCCATGGCCCGCCCGGGGTTGCACCCCGGGCTACACGCCGACGCCCTCCGGGCTCAAGAACCCGAGCCATCCGCTGCGATACCGAGGTTCCCCGTGCCGATCCAGATTCTCACCGTCGAGTCGCATCCGTTCGCCGAGAACTCCTACGTCGTGTGGCGCGACGGCGGCACCGAGGCGTTCGTCATCGACCCCGGCTTCGAGCCCGACCTCATCCTCGACGCCCTCGCCGAGCGCGACCTCACGCTCGCCGCGATCGTCTGCACCCACGGCCACGTCGATCACATCGCCGGCAACACCGCCCTGAAGCGCGCCTTCCCCGCCGCCCCCATCCTGATCGGCCCCGGCGACGCCGCCATGCTCACCGACGCCGACCGGAACATGAGCGCCCCGTTCGGCATGCCGGTCACCAGCCCCCCGGCCGACCGGCTCGTCACCGAAGGCGAGCGAATCACCGTCGCCGGGATCGAGTTGGAGGTGTTCGACGTGCCGGGCCACTCGCCGGGGCACGTCGTCTACGTGGTCCGCGAGCGGATGTCGGTGCTGGGGGGCGACGTGCTGTTCCGCGGCAGCGTCGGCCGCACCGACTTCCCCGGCGGGAGTTTTGAGGTGTTGAAGGGCCACATCGAGCGCGTGCTGTGGCCGCTGCCGGACGAGACGGTGGTGTACCCGGGGCACGGCCCGGTCACGACCGTGGGGCACGAGAAGCGGACGAACCCGTTTGTCGGTCAGGGGTTGTGACGAGATAGAAACGACGATCCGCACGGTTGGCCGACTGCCTCTCCCCTCAGTCGACCAACCGTGCGGTGTCAGGCTCTCGCCGCCTGAGGATAAAGCAGAGTCCGTGCCGTGGCGAAATCGTGACCAACCGAGTTGCACGATGCGCAGCTTAAAGTGTCATCAAGACACGACTTCGGATGGCGAGAAAAATTCGCCCGAGGCGGGCCGAAACGTCGAATCGCCCGTGATGTGCCTAGTTCGGCAGCAAATCGGCGACAGGACTGCGCGATTAACGAGCAGTTGCGGCCGACATTCAAACGCTGATTCGTCTAGCCGACTCAATGCGGCTACGGAACCCCTCCCCCCCTCCGCTAGACACAATGAACCCGACTGGAGCGTCGCCCGGCAATCGCGGTTGACCAGCCTTCCAGGATGCGGACAATCACCCGTGTTCACCCGGAGGCGACCATGCCGGCGACCATCGACGACACGTATGCCGAGGCGTTCCGCAGCATTTACGCGTCCGTGCTGGTGACCGCCCGCGACCGCACCTGGCTCGACCACGCCGTTCAAGCCGCCACCGGCAACGCCAGCTCCGCAATCCTCTGCGACTGCGAAGCCGGCCTCGACCGCTACCTCGACGCGGGCGAAACCCCCGACGGCCGGCCCGGCGCCGTGCTGCAGTTCCACGTGCCGCGCTTCTGGAAGGACCGCGAGCAGCGGCTGGAGCGGAGCGTGCTGGTGCGGGTGTGCCAGAACGTGCTGACGTGCCCGACCACGGCGGCGTTCAACGTGCTGCCGGCGGAGGAGAAGTGGTTCCCGCTGGGGCGGAAGGTGTCGTACTTCGGCGACGGCCACCAGTTCGCGGCGGAGCGGCACGGGCGGCGCTGCTGGGTGGTGCCGATCCTCAGCGGCGAGTTCGTGGTCGAGCGCCGCTGCGGCTGGGCCGACGGCCTGATGGGCGGGAACCTGTGGTTCTTCGGCGCCACCGCCGACGCGGCCCTCGACGGGGCGACGCGCGCCGCCGCGGCCGCGGCGCGGATGCCGGGCGTGATCCTGCCGTTCCCCGGCGGCGTGGCGAGCAGCGGGTCGAAGGCGGGGAGCAAGTACAAGTTCGCCGTCGCCAGCACCTACGCCGAGTTCTGCCCGACGCTGCGCGACGCGCTCGGCGGCGCGAGCAAGCTGCCGGCGGGCGTGGCGAGCGTGCAGGAGATCATCGTCAACGGCCGCGACCTGCCGACGATCGCCGCCGCGACGCAGGCCGCCATCGCCGCGGCGAAGGACACGCCGGGGTTGCTGACGATCTCGGCGGGGAATTATGGGGGGAAGCTGGGGAAGAGCTTCGTGTACCTGCACCCGGAGAAGCAGCCGGTTTAAGAGCGGGGTCGCGTCAGCGCCCCGTGCGCACCCATCACTTCAAGAATTGCGAACGCACGGGGCGCTGACGCGACCCCGCTCTTAACTCAGCCCCGTGATCCCGTCCAGCAGCCGGCGCAGCTCCTCGACCTGCCGTGTGCAGTGCGCCACCGCGGCGGGGCCGTGCCGCACCGCCAGCGCCCGCACCGCCTCGACCAGCCCCAGCGCCGTGTCGGCGTCCACCACCGCGTTCGCGTCCGCGTCCAGCCCCTCGCGCAGCCGGGCCATCACCGCGTCCGGCGGCGGCCCCGGCAGACCCGCCGACGACATCATCGCCTCCTCGACGCCCGAACTCGCCTTCAGCGCCGCCTCCACCGCGTCGAACAGCAGCCGGTGCGTCTGCCGCTCGGCGACCGCCTGCCGCAGCAGGTCGGCCCCCACCTCCGCGGCCGCGGCGCCCAGGCGGCGGTCGTCGTCGGTGAAGCCGCCCGGCTTGTCGAACAGCTCCAGCGCCACCAGCGTGTTGCCGCCGACGGCCAAGGGCGCTGCCAGCACGGCGCTGCGGCCGTGCTCGAACGGGTACAGGTCGAGGACGCCGGCCGAGCCGCCGGAAAAGTCGTTCAGCACCGCCGGCTCGGTCCGGCTCACGACCGACGCCGCGAGCGACCGGTGGAACGGCACGTCGCCCGTCGAGAGGAACTGCCCGTCCGGCCCGTAGGCGACCGTCACGTCGGTGCCGTCCGGGGTGTGGTGGCGGATGACGAGCGCGCCGTCGGCGGCGCCGACCGCCCGGCCGGCGAACTTGAGCAGCGACTTAACCGCCATCGGCAGCGGCACCGGGTCGTTGAGGGCCGCGGCCGAGCGGACGATCGGCAGCACCTTCTCGACGGCCTCGCGGAACGCGGCGAGGGTGCGGTTCACCTCGCGCTGCCGCTTCGCCGGGCGGATGCGGTCGAGCTGCCGGCTGATCGCGGCGACGAACGTCTCGCGGGTGAGGTCGCTGCTCTTGTCGAGGTAGTCGCGGACGCCCATCCGCAGCGCGTCGAGGGGCGTCGCCTGGTGGGCGAAGCCGGTGACCATGACGGCGACGATTTCCGGCTGGAAGACGACGAGGTCTTCGAGGAGGCGGAGGCCGTCGGAGCCGGAGCCGAGGTTCCAGTCGAGGACGGCGAGGTCGATGGGGGTCTGGTTGGCGATCGTGAGGGCGGCTTCGGCGTCGGCGGCGGCGAGGACGCGGACGCCGAGGCCGCTGCCCTTGAGCCACTCCTCGAAGGTGCGGCGGACCGGCTCCTCGTCGTCCACGATGAGTACGGCGTCGGTCATGTCACCCCCTTCGGGAGTTCATGATACGCGGCGAGGGCGTCGGCGAACCGGCCGGCCAGGAGCCGCGCGCAGGCGCCGACGCGGAGCGCGTCCGGCGTGCGGCGGAGGGCGGCGGACCGGTCGGCGAGCGCCGCGGCCTCCGGGAACGAACCCGCCGCGAGGGCATCCCTTGCGCGCGAGAGAAGGGAGGCGGCGTCGGCGTCGGCGGCGAACAGGAGCACGAGGTCGGCCTTGCAGCGGCGGCAGGCGGGGCCGGCGTCGTT
>DASPHQ010001254.1:0-5361 GCA_035629595.1 Urbifossiella sp.
CCCAAGCCTCTTAGGTTCCGGGGTGCCGTCGTGGATCTCGGCGGCCGGGTTCGTCCTCGCCGTGGTCGTGTGGGTCGTGTACGTGTTCTTGATGCGGTTCGGGGTCCAGGCGGTGGTTGAGGACTTGCGGAAGAAGGCCGAGGGGCTGGTGGAAGAAATCGCCAACGACTTCCCAGCCGAGGTCGCCGACTGGGGCGGACGGTCGGCGCTGCGGCACGCGCCGACCGTCCGTCGACTCCGGGCCGAGCTCGACCCGCCGGCGCCGGCCGCGGTGTCGGTCACGGCCACGTTGACCGCCGAGGAGGTGCCCGAGAACCCGACCCGCAAGGCGCTCCTGCTCGGCCGGCTGTCCGAAATCCAGGCCGTGCGCAAGGCTACGAAGGACGCCAAGGATGGTTCCTGGGTGGCGGTCGCGTTCTTCTGGCTGATCGGCGTGCCGCTCGCGGGGGTCGCCGTATTCGCGCTGTTCTACGAGAGCCTTGGCACGATGCGCGGGCCCGGGATCGTGATGGGCACGCTGGCCGGACTCGGCATGTTCGGAGTCGGCTGGTGGGGCTCGGCCAAGATTCGCGGGAACCAGGACCGGAAGTGGGCGGCCGTGTGTGACCGCTTCGCGGCCGACTACCCGCGGCTGGTCGAGACGTGGGGCGGGCGGCACGTGCTGGAGAGCCCGGAGGCGATGGAGGCCGTCACGAAGCTGATCGACCCCACGGCCGGGACCGGGCAGGGGGGCTTCTTTCGCCGCATGTTCGGCGGCTGACGCGGCCACGTCTCCGCACCCACGGCACCTTCAGCGGGACGCTCGGGTTGACGGAGCGGGGCGCGTCGGGCTACCCTCGCCGCGGCCCCGCCCCCCGTGAGCCGTGTCATGCCCCTTGCGTTGGGCTCCGCCCCCGTCCGCGTGGCCCGGCGCCTGCGTGCGGTCGTGACCCGCCTCCCGTTCCCACAATCCATCTCCCGCCGCCACCTCGCCGCCGCCGCGGCGCTCGTCCTCCTCGTCCAGTGGGGCGTCGCCCACGTCTCCGCCGCCATCCAGGCCGCGGGGACGCGGCACCAGGTGTTCGGGGACGGGCCGTACCAGCTGTTCAACCCGCTGCGCCGGATCGCGGCCGGGCAGCAGGGCGGGGTGGACTTCCAGTTCTTCCACGGGCTCGGGGTGCCGTACCTCCACTACCCCGTGTTCGCCCTCGCCGGCGGTGACTACCACGCCGGCGAGTTGAGCCGCAACGTCGTGTCGATGACCCTGTACCTACTCGGTTACCTGGCGGTGTTCGCCGCCGTCACGCGGCGGTTCGCGACCACCCTCGGGCTGACGGCCGCGGCGCTGATCGTGACCGTGCCGCTCGGGCTCGACGCGCTCGACCTGCCGGGGAACAGCATCCTCGGGGTGCGGGCGGCGTGCCCGTTCCTGGCGTTCGCGGTGCTCCTCGCCGGGCTGTCGCCGCGCCGGGAGGCGCTCATTGCGGGCGCGCTGTGCGGCGCCGGGTTCGTACTCGGGACCGAACACGGTATGGCCGCGGTGGCGATGCTCGCGGCGACGTGGGTCGCACGGCGGGTGGGCGGACACCCGGGGGGTGGATGGCTCTGGCCGCCCCTGGTCGCTGCGGCGTTCGCGGCCGTGGCCGGCGGGCTACTGTTGGCGATCGGCGGGCCGACGGGCGCGGCGGCGGCCGTGCGGTACGGCCTGCTCGAACTCCCGGCCGACCAGTTCTGGTACTTCGGCGGCACCAGCCCGCTCCTCTACCACGGAACCGTTTCGGAAGCCTTCCAGGACCCGCGGCTCGTGTGGCACCTCGCGGCCGCGGCGGGGCTCGTCGGGGTACTCGCCACCGTCGCCCGGCGGACCCCGGAAGCCGCCGTCCTGACGGGCGGGCTGGCCTACGGGCTGGTCGCGTCCGTCGGCTACACGGCGATGATCTGGCCGCACTACCTGGCGCCGCTGGCCCGGGTCGAACTGGTCGCCGCCCTGATCCTCGCCTGGCGGGCCTGCCTGTACCTGGCCGCTCAGCCCGAGGTCGGTCCGGCGGTGGTCCGCGTCGGCGGCGTTTTGGTGGGCGGGTGCCTCGTCGCGGGGCTGCTCGCCGGCCCGACGCGGGTGGGTCCGTCGTCGGCGCTCGCTCTCCCGTCCGAGTTCCGAACGGTTCGGGAGATGTGCACCGCTTTCCCCACACCGCACCCACACGTCGCCGAGCAGACCCGCGCCCACCTCGACGCGGTGACCCGCGCGATCGACGCCGACCGGGCCGCGAAGGGCGTGACGCGGCCGCCGGTGATCTGGTCCACCTACGCGGGGCTCGTCGAGGCCCACTACGGCGTCTTCCACCCGGACACGGACTACATCATTCACGCCCTCGGGCCGGCGCGCCGGGCCGGCTACCTGGCCGCGTTCCGGGCGAGCCAGCCGGACTACGTCTGCACCTTCCGCCGCGGCTACTTCCCGCCGTTCGAGGAGTGGCTCCAGCAGACGACGTGGCCGTTCTACGAGGAGGTCGCGCTGAACTACGAGGTACTGACCCGGACGTGGGCCGGCGTGCTGTGGCGGCGGCGGCCGGGGCCGTGGCGGACCGGCACGACCGCGGCCGAACTCTCGTACCCGCCGCCGCACCCGGACGGCTTCCCGGTTCGCCGCCCGCCCGGGGCCGCGGAGACCGACCCGCTGGTCGTCGAACTGACCTACCAGACCGAGGCACCCGTCGCCGGCGTCCCCATCGTGGGAAAGCTGCCGCGCTACCACCTCCTCTGGTCGGACGCCGCCGAGGCGAATGTCATCACGCTCCCCCCCTCCGGCCAGTACGGCGGTACGGCGTCGCTCGTCGTCCGGGGGGTGGCGGGGAAGGAGCCGTCGGGGTGGGTCACCACGCGCTCACCCACGGGTGGCCGGATTCGGATCACCCACGTCCGAGTGCGGGCGCTCCCCCCGGAAGTAGCCGCGTCGGTCGTTGAAGGCTTCCTGGAGCCGTAGCCGGGGTGGTGTCATTCCGGCAGGCGGGCTCCGCGGCGACCGCGCAATCTTGGCAGAACCGGCCGGTGCACCGGCCGGCGCCCACGCCGCAACTTCCAATTCAAGAAGCACTTCCGTCGGAGTGGCGGCGCGGGCACGGCCTTTGCTGTGGGGGCGGGGCACGCAGACTGACGCCGCTCCCGGAGACGACCGCGATGGGGCTCAAGCCGATCGGTGACCGCATCATCGTCCGCCGCGAGGCGGCCGAGGACAAGACCAGCGGCGGGATCATCCTGCCGGACACCGCCAAGAACAAGCCGCAGAAGGGCGAAGTGATCGCCGTCGGCCCCGGCCGGGTGAAGGACGACGGCACCCGCGCCGCGATGCAGCTGAAGGCCGGAGACAAGGTGCTGTTCACGTCCTGGGCCGGCGACGAGTTCAAGGACCGCGGCCGCGACGGCGACATCCTCGTGATGCACGAGGGCGACGTGCTGTGCGTCATCGAAGGCTAACGGGCTGAAAGCCCACCCGTTGCAACGGGTGGGCTTTGCCAACCAATACACCTGACACCCCACTCCGAAGGTAAGCGAATCATGGCAGCCAAGCAGATCGCGTTCGACCAGGAAGCCCGCGAAGCCATGCGGCGCGGCATCGGCAAGCTCGCCAAGGCCGTGAAGGTGACGCTCGGGCCGAAGGGCCGCAACGTCATCATCCAGAAGTCGTTCGGCAGCCCCACCGTCACCAAGGACGGCGTCACGGTGGCGAAGGAGATTCAGCTGCCCGACCACTACGAGAACATGGGCGCGATGATGGTCAAGGAGGTCGCCAGCAAGACCTCCGACGTGGCCGGCGACGGCACCACCACCGCCACCGTGCTCGCCGAGGCCATCTTCAACGAGGGGCTCAAGGCCGTCGTCGCCGGTACCAACCCGATGCTGATGAAGCGCGGGATGGAGAAGGCGGTCGAGGACATCGTCGCCAAGCTGAAGAGCCTCAGCATCCCGGTGAAGGGGAAGGCCGACCTGCAGAACGTCGCCACCGTGGCCGCCAACGGCGACACCGTGATCGGCCAGATCATCGCCGAGGCGATGGACAAGGTCGGCAAGGACGGGGTCATCACCGTCGAGGAAGCGAAGACGATGGAGACCGGCCACGACTTCGTGGAGGGGATGCAGTTCGACCGCGGCTACCTGTCGCCGTACTTCGTGAACAACGCCGAGACGATGGAGTCCGAGCTGGAGGACGCCTACGTCCTGGTGTACGAGAAGAAGATCAGCAGCAACCGCGACCTGGTGCCGGTGCTGGAGAAGGTGCTCGCCCAGAACAAGCCGCTCCTCATCATCGCCGAGGAGGTCGAGGGCGAGGCGCTGGCGACGCTGGTGGTCAACGTCATCCGCTCGAACGGCGCCTTCAAGGTGTGCGCCGTCAAGGCCCCCGGCTACGGCGACCGCCGCAAGGCCATGCTCCAGGACATCGCCGTGCTGACCGGCGGCGAGGCCATCTTCGAGGACCTGGGCGTCAAGCTCGAGACCGTCACGCTGAGCCAGCTCGGCCGGGCGAAGAAGATCAAGGTGGACAAGGACAACACCACGATCATCGAGGGGGCCGGGAAGAAGGACCAGATCACCGCGCGGCTCGGCAGCATCCAGAAGGAGCTGGACAAGAGCACCAGCGACTACGACAAGGAGAAGCTGAGCGAGCGGATCGCCAAGCTGTCGGGCGGCGTCGCCAAGATCAACGTCGGCGGGGCGACCGAGAGCGAGGTGAAGGAGAAGAAGATGCGCGTCGAGGACGCGATGCACGCGACCAAGGCCGCGCACCAGGAGGGCATCCTGCCGGGCGGCGGCACCGCGCTGCTCCGCTCCTCGAACGGGCTGACGGCCCCCGAGACGCTGACGGACGACGAGAAGATCGGGTTCAACATCATCGTCCGCGCTTGCCGCGCCCCGATCAAGCAGATCGCGGAGAACGCCGGCGCCGACGGCAACGTGGTGGCGAAGGACGTGCTCGCCAGCAAGGACAAGAACTACGGCTACGACGCCCGCGCCGGCGAGTACTGCAACATGGTCGAGAAGGGGATCATCGACCCGACGAAGGTGGTCCGCAGCGCCCTGCAGAACGCCGCGAGCGTGGCGACGCTGCTGCTCACCTCCGACGCGATGATCGCCGAGGAGCAGAAGGACGACCACGGCAAGAAGGGCGCCGCCGGCGGCGGCTACGACGACATGTACTGAGTTGAGTCTGGTGGTTGAGCCGCCGCTTGCGGCCTCGCGCTGGGAAGCGCGAGGCCGCAAGCGGCGGCTCTCATTTCACCCCACCTGTCTCACGTCAACGACTGGTAGCCGCGGGCTTCAGCCCGCGCCCACCTGCGGCGTCAACCAGGGTGCCACGCGATTCGGACACCGCGTACGTGGGCGCGG
>DASPHQ010001255.1:0-2309 GCA_035629595.1 Urbifossiella sp.
ACGACTTGCGGGTTAATCGTAGGGAATCAAAGCCATTCCGTATCACTTCCGGAATGCCGGCGCGTTCCGGTCGCCGCGCGACAGCAGGTACGCCATCAGGTCGAGCACCTCGTCCTCCCTCAGCGTGTCGAGCAGGCCCGCCGGCATCATCGACAGCCGCGACGGCCGCATGCTCTCGACGTTGTTGCGGCTCACCTCCGTCGTCGCGCCGGGCTCGAGCATGTTCGTGTTCACCATCACCTTGTCGTTGTTCAGGTTCACGATCCGCCCCACGATCACGCGGTCGTCGCCGGTGCGGATCTCGACCGCGGCGTACTGGTCGCTGATCTCCTTGTTCGGGTCCACGATCGATTCGAGGAGGTCGCGGGAGTTGAACCGCCCGGCCGCGCCCGACAGGTCGGGGCCGTAGCTACCGCCCTCGTTGTCGAACCGGTGGCAGGCGAAGCACTTGGCGGCGCCGAACAGCCGGCGGCCCTTGTCGAAGTCGCGGCCGCCGACCAACCCCTTCTCGAGCGCCGGCGCCAGGTCGGCGATGGTGTACGCCTTCACGAACGGCCGCGGCGCCTCCTCCGGGATACGGATCGCCCCCGGCTGCGCGTCGATGATCGTCTTCAGCACCGTCGCCTCGCCCGGCGTGAGCGTGGCGACGGCGTCGGCCTTCATGCGGCGGATGAACCCGGCCATGCTGGAGCCGCCGCGGAAGTTGTTCGCGCGGAGGAACCACGTGAAGTACTGCCGCCGCAGCTCGGGCGTCCAGCCGGTGCGCAGCACGCGGAGGGCGCGGAGGTATTCGAGCTGCTCCTCCTGCGTCGGGGCGTCGGCCAGCAGCGCCATCGTCTTCGCCGCCGCGGTCGGCGCTTCGAGGAAGATGAGCACCTGACACAGCTCGGCGTTGACGAACCGGTTCCGCGCCGGGAAGGCCGCGTCGAGCTTCGCCACGAGCGCCGCGGCGTCGTCGGGCTTGCCGAATCGGTTGAGGACGACCTGGTACGTCCGCAGCAGGTCGAGTTTCCCCTGGTCGTCGAGCTTGGCGAGGTCGATGCGGCCGAGCGCGGCGAGGAGCTTGCCGCGGAGCTCGGGGCTCGCGGGGGCGTTCGCCGGGGTGCGGTGGACCGGGTCCGGGGCGCTGACCCGCGCCAGCGCCAGGATCGCCGGGATGGCCTTGAGCGGGTCGGGCTCCTTGAGCGCCTTGTCGGCCCACTCCCGCGTCGGCTGGTGTTCCAGCGCCACGCGGGCGGCGAACGACGCGAACCGGTCTTTCGAGTCGAGGAGCTTCCACGCCGTGGGCACCCCCTCGGGGCTCTGCAATGCGTGGTACTTCTCGACGACCAGCCGGTCGGCCCGGGACGCGAACGCGGGGCCGTCGCCGCGGCGGATCGTCGGCTCGACCCCCTCGCCGGTGTACGTCACGCGGTACAGGCCGCTCGTCGTGCGGCGGCCGCCGATGGCGAAGTACAGGGCGCCGTCGGTCGGGTTCACCACCAGGTCGGTCAGCGGCAGCGGCGTGCCGGTGATGAACTCTTCGACCTCGCTCTTGTACGCGCTGCCGTCCGGCGCCAGGTGGACGGCGTACAGCTTGCCGTAGCTCCAGTCGCAGATGAACAGCGCCTGCTGGTAGCGCGCCGGGAAGCGGGCGCCGTAGCCGAACGCGACGCCGGTCGGCGAGCCGGGGCCGATGTTCGCCACGCCGGGGAGGTTGTCGAGGTAGTACGGCGGGTACTTGCCGGCGCCGTTGCGCCAGCCGAACTCGCTGCCGCTGGTGACCAGGCACACCCGCGTCGGCCGGTACCACGGGGTGTTAAAATCCCACTCCATGTCGGCGTCGTAGGTGAACAGGTCGCCGGCCTGGTTGTACGCGGCGTCGTACTGGTTGCGGAACCCGACGCTGTAGAGTTCCCACGTCTTGCCGTCGGGGGTGATGTTGTAGATCGCCCCGCCCGGCCCCAGCACGCCGGCCATGAACCCGTTGCCGTCGGGCAGGCGCGGTAGCAGGTGGTCTTCGCCCCACACCGGCGGGACGCGGGTGACGTCGTACTTGGTGATCTTCGTCTGGTTCCCGCACACCACCGTGAGCCGCTTGCCGTCCGGGTGGGGCAGGATCGCGTGCGGGCCGTGTTCGCCGATGTTCCCGTGCCCCTCGAACGCCCGGAGCAACTCGACCTTGTCCGGCATGTCGTCGGCGTTCGTGTCGGTGACGCGGTAGAGGGCGCTCTTCGGGCCGGCGTTGACGACGACGTAGAGGGCGTCGAAGGCGTACAGCAACCCCTGGGCCATGCCGATCTCGGTCGGCAGCTTCTCGACCTTCGTGT
>DASPHQ010001256.1:0-5732 GCA_035629595.1 Urbifossiella sp.
CCTCCGCCCGCTGTTCGACGCCCTGAACGACATCATGGAGGCGGAGCAGGTCCGCAAGTACATGGACAACGACGTGATCGAGATCGCCCCGCTGGCGTACATGCGCGGCCGGACGCTCAACAACTCGGTCATCATCATGGATGAGGCCCAGAACGCGACGGTGCCGCAGACCAAGATGTTCCTCACCCGCATGGGGAACAACTCGCGGGTGGTGGTGACCGGCGACCTGACGCAGACGGACCTGCCGAAGACGATCCCGAGCGGGCTGGCGGACGCGGTTCAGCGTCTCCGCGACGTGGAGGGGCTGTCGATCGTGTACCTGGACGAGTCGGACATCGTTCGCAACCCGCTGGTGTCGCGGATCGTGAAGGCCTACGAGGACGAGACGCCGCGGGGGCGGCGGTAAAACAGAGGGCAGAGGACAGAAGCCAGTGGACAGACAGCAATAGCCTGTCTGTCCTCTGCCCTCTGGCTGTGCTATTCCTTCGGGATCAGCACCGTGTCGATGACGTGGATGACGCCGTTGCTGGCCTTCAGGTCGGCCTTCGTGACCTTCGCCTCGCCGATCATCACGCCGCCGGCGGTGGCCGCGATCTTGAACCCGTTCACTTCCTTGCCGTCCATCTTCACCGCGTCCGCGGCGGTGACGGCCTTCCCCTGAACGACGTGGGCCAGCAGGATCTTCGTCAGCAGAGCCTTGTTCCCGATCACGGCCTTGAGCTTGTCGTCGCCGAGCTTCTTGAACGCCGCGTCGGTCGGGCCGAACACGGTGAACGGCCCCTTGCCCTTGAGCACGTCCACCAGCCCCGCCTCCTTCACCGCGGCGACGAGGATGGTGTGGTCCTTCGACCCGACGGCGATGTCGACGATGTCCTTGTCCTCGGCGGCGGTGGAGCCGGACGAGAGCACGAGGAGGAGCGCGCAGGCGACCGCGGCGAACAGCTTCGCCTTCATGGGGAGACTCCGGTAGTGGGGATGGGCGACGCCGCCGGCGGACTGCCGCGTCGGCGTCCGATTAGTAGCCGCGGGCGGGTGCCGGCAGACCACACGATTCCCGGATTCCCCGAAAAATCGGACTACGGTTCAAGGGATGCGTGGGCGTTGATCCGCCGGCGCGCCGTACGTTCGCCACAGCTCCGGCGGCACCCCCACTTCGAGTTCGACGCGCCGCGCGCTGGTCGGGTGGTCGAACGCGAGTCGCCAGGCGTGCAGGCACACGCGGCCGACGGGGTCGGTCTTCGCCCCGTAGTCGCGGTCGCCGACGACGGGGCAACCGAGCCCCGCGAGGTGAACCCGAATCTGGTGCTTCCGGCCGGTCAACAATTCCACGGCGACGAGCGCCCGGCCGTCGTATGAACCCAGCACTCGATACCGCGACACCGCCCGCTTCGCCCCCGGCGCGTCCGGTGCGGCCGGGCGGACTTGAAGGTTGCCGCCTTCGAGCAAGTGATTCTCGACCGTCCCGTCCGCCGGACGTGGCGTGCCCTCCGTCACCGCGAGGTAGGTCTTCGACACGCCATCCCACCCGGCCTGAAGCTGGTCGCGGACTCGCGCCGTCTTGGCGAAGAGCAACATGCCCGACGTGCCGCGATCGAGTCGGTGGACGACGAACGGCCGCCCCGCCTTCCGGCGTTCCAGCAGCTCGGCCAACCGTGTGAACGCCGTGTCGTCCTTCTCCGCGTCCGTGGCGACACTCAGCAACCCGGCCGGCTTGTCGATCACAACCAGTGCGTCGTCCTCGAACACGATCGCGACGGAAAGCGACCCCCGCGGCGCCGCCCCGTCGGCGGCGATGGACACGCGGTCCGCAGGCGTCAGGGTGTGGTCGTGGCGCGTGACCGGGCGGCCGTTGACGAGGACGCGGCCGTGCTGAAGGAGTTGCTTGACGCGCGTGCGGTTCATCGGGGCGAGTGCGGCCAACAGCCACGGCAGGAGGGGGCCGGGTACGGGCGGCGGCAGGTCGCGCATCGCTACTCCCCGGCCCGGCGGGCTTCGAGCTCCTGCCAGCGGGCGTACAGCGCCTCAACCGCCGCCTGTGCTTCTTCGAGCCGCTTACAGGCTGCCATCAGTACCGTGTGACCAGCCGTACCAGCGGCTTCGACCTCGACCTGCCGCGCCGCCACCACGGTCTCGGCGGCCGTCACCGCGGTCTCCATCCCGTCCCACTCCTGCTGCTCCTTGTAGCTCAGCTTCTTCGATTTCTTCGCCGCCGGCGCCACGGCCTTCGCCGGCTCCCTCGCCATCGCCGGCTCCTCGCGGGTCATCGCGCCCAGCCACTGCGTCACGCTGCCGTAGTGGGCCGCGTTCCCGCGGCCGTCCAGGCCGATGACGCTCGTGCAGAGGCGGTCCATTAGCTCGCGGTCGTGGCTGACGATGACCACCGCACCCGGGAACTCCGCGAGGCTGTCTTCGAGAACCTCCAGCGCGGGAATGTCGAGGTCGTTGGTCGGCTCGTCGAGGAACAGTACGTCGGCCGGCTTCAGCATCAGCTGCGCGATCCGCACCCGGGCCTGCTCGCCGCCGGAGAGGGCACCGACCTCGATGTCGAGCTGTTCGGCCTGAAACAGGAACTGCTTCGCCCACCCGCCGACGTGCAGCTGCCGGTCGCGGAACGTGACCATCTCCGAGTTCGGACTGAGCGCCCGGCGGAGGGGCAGGGCGGGGTCGAGCGACGCGCGGCCCTGTTCGAACATCACCAGCCGCAGGCCGTCGGCACGGGCGACGGTGCCGGCGTCGGGGGCGAGCTGGCCGGCGAGCACCTTCAGAAGGGTACTCTTGCCGCCGCCGTTCGGGCCGAGCAGGCCGAGCCGCGTGCCCGGGGCGAGGAGGACATCGAGGCCTGAGAACAGCGGCTTGCCGCCGAGCGCCTTGGCGACGCCGGTGGCGGTGACGAGCTTCTTCGTCTGCCGGCCGGTGCCTGCGAAGTCGATGCCGGCGGCGCCGCGGGCGGCGGTGCGCACGTCGAGCTCGGCGAGCTCGGCGCGGCGGTCGGCGGCCTCGCCGATGCGCGACCGGCTCTTCTTCCGCTGGGCGCTCTCCTTGCGCCCGAGCCAGTCGGTCTCGCGGCGCACCTGGTTCGCCACCGCCTCGCGCATCCGGGCCTGCGCCTCCAGGAACTCGTCGCGCTTGTCGGCGAAGCTGTCGTACCCGCCGTTGGCGCGGAAGACGCCGCCGGGGTAACTGCGGCTGACCTCCATCACGTCGTCGGCGACGGCGCGGAGGAACGCCCGGTCGTGGGTGGCGACGAGGTAGCCGAACGGCGCGGAGCGGAGCAGCTTTTCGAGCCACACGACGCCCGGCAAGTCGAGGTGGTTGGTCGGCTCGTCGAGGAGGAGGATGTCGGGTTCGCGGGCCAACTCGCGGGCCAGCGCCAGCCGCTTCCGCCAGCCGCCGGAGAGCGTGCCCGCGGCCTGATCGTGGTCGTCGAACCCGACCCGCGTCAGCGCGATGGCGGCGCGCGTGTCGCGCTCGTGTTCTTCCAGGCCGGTGTCGGCGAGCTCACGCACCACGACATCGCGCGCTGACTGGTCGGCGGGAAAGGCGTCTTCCTGCGCCAGATAGCCGACGACCACCCCGCGCCGCGAGGTAACCGTGCCCGAGTCAGGCGCCTCCCGGCCGGTGAGAAGCCGCAGCAGGGTGGACTTGCCAGCCCCGTTCGGGCCGATGAGGCCGACCTTCTCGCCGACCCGGAGGTCGAACGTCAGCCCCTCGAACAGCGGGCGGGCGGAGAACGATTTCATCAAGTCGCGGGCGGCCAACAGAACGCTCATGGGGTTATGGTATGGCTGCCCCCCTCGCGCGGTTTCGCGCTTGACATCTGCTCCGTCGCACCCGAGTATTCAGGTTAGCTCTCCGACCCGCAGGCGCGGTCCCGCCGGCGTGGTGCTTCCCCCCGAGGACCGGTCCATGCCCGCCCGCCCCGGCCCCGAGGCCGCGCTGCTGATCCTCCTGTTCGCACCAGCCGCGGTCGCGGACGAACCGCTCCATGCCCGTGTCGACCAGCTGGTCGCCGCCGGCCACCCGGGCCACGCCAAGCTCGCAGCACCGCCGGCGGACGACGGTGAGTTCCTCCGCCGCGCCACACTCGACCTGACGGGAACCATTCCGAGCGCCGCCGAGGCTACGGCCTTCTTCGCCGACGCGGACCCCGAGAAGCGCGCCAAAACGATCGACCGCCTCCTCGCGGCCCCGGGCTACCCGCGGCGGATGGCGCAGGCGTTCGACGTGATCCTGATGGAGCGCCGCAAGGACACCCGCGTCCCCCGGGCGGCGTGGGAGACGTACCTCCGCGACACGTTCGCCGCGAACCGCCCCTACGACGCCTTCGCCCGCGAAATCCTCTCCGCCGACGGCTCCGACGCCAAGACGCGGCCGGCGGCCAAGTTCTTCCTCGACCGCGATGGGGAACCGAACCTGATCACCCGCGACCTCGGCCGCGTGTTCCTCGGCCGCAACCTCGGCTGCGCACAGTGCCACGACCACCCGACCGTCGCGGACTACAAGCAGGCCGACTACTACGGCATCCAGGCGTTCATCAACCGCACCTTCCTGTTCCCGAACGCTCAGGTTCCGACCGCGGTCATCGCCGAAAAGGCCGACGGCGAAGTAAACTTCACCAGCGTGTTCGACAAGAGCAAGAAGGCGAGCGCGACCGGTCCTCGGATGCCCGGCCTGAAGCCGCTCGACGAGCCGAAGGCGGTGAAGGGGAAGGAGTACACCGTCGCCCCCGCGAAGGACGTGCGGCCGGTGCCGGCGTACAGTCGTCGCGCGCAGCTCGCCGCGGCCGTGACATCGCCCGAGAATCCGGCCTTCGCCCGCACCGCCGTCAACCGCCTGTGGGCGCTGATGATGGGGCGCGGACTCATCGACCCCGTGGACCAGGACCACGCCGACAACCCGCCGAGCCACCCCGAGCTGCTCGAACTGCTGGCCCGCGAGTTCGTCGCTCACGGGTACGACGTGAAGTGGCTCGTCCGCGAGATCGCGCTGAGCCGCGCCTACCAGCGATCCAGCGAGGTGCCCGCGACCCTCTCCGACGTGCCGGCCGACCGCTACCTCGTCGGCCCGCTCAAGCCGCTAGCCGCGGAGCAGTTGTCGTACGCCCTCAGCGAGGCGACCGGTAACACCAGCGCCGACGCGAAGGCGGCGCCGCTCGTGGCCACCTTCCGCGGCGTCTACGGCGGCGCGGCAGGCGAGCCCGATGATGGCACGACGCAGACGCTAAGCCAGACGCTTTTCCTGAAGAACGGTCCGGTCGTGCGCGGGCTGACGCAGCCCAAGGCGGGTAACCTCGCCGACCGGCTCGGCAAGCTGCCGCCCGACCGGGCCGCGGACGAGTTGTTCCTGAGCGTGCTGACCCGCCGCCCGACTGCCGAAGAAAAAACCGACGTGACCGCCGCCCTGACGCGCACCCCCGCCACCGACCGCCCCGTGTTCTGCGGCGAGTTGGTGTGGGCGCTCGTGACTTCGGCCGAGTTCCGCTTCAACCACTAACCCGCCCGGTGCCCGATGCCACACGCCGACTACGCCTGCGGGTCCGCCGCCCACGCCGTCTCGCGCCGCGGGTTCCTCGCCGCCGGCGCCACCGCCGCGCTCGGGACGGCCGGGTTCGCGTCGCCCGACTCGACGGCGGCACTCGCACGCAACCAGAAGCGCGTGCTGGTCGTCTACCTGGCCGGCGGCGTCAGCCAGTTCGAGACGTGGGACCCGAAGCCCGGCACCGACACCGGCGG
>DASPHQ010001257.1:0-7815 GCA_035629595.1 Urbifossiella sp.
GGGCGTTCGTCCCGACCTCCTCGAGCATGCGGACGGCGGGCGAGTCGGCCGGCAGCGACGCGGCCGCGAGCTCCGCGAACCCGATCACCGGGGTCAGGATGTTGTTCAGGTCGTGGGCAATCCCGCCGGCCAGGACGCCCAGGCTCTCCAGCTTCTGGGCCTGGAACAGCCGGGCCTCCACCTCCCGCCGCTCGCCCTCGACCCGGCGGATGTCGTCGATCAACTCGTGCTGGCGGACGGACGAGACCAGCAGCGCCTCGTTGAGCGCCGCCGCCCGGCGGCGGAACGCCGCAGCCGCCGTCGCCTCGGTCACCTGGACCATGACCCCGGCCGGCCGGTCGTCCGCCCCGAGGACCGCCCACATCGCGTACGACCAGTAGGCGGGCGGCGTCTGCCGGTGTTCCTGCTCGGCCAGGTTCTCGGGCGTCCCGGTCCGGTACACGCGGTCGAGCGCCCCGAGGCACCCGTTCCCGTCCCCCTCCGGGACGGCCGCGGCGAACGGCCGGCCGATCAGTTCGTCCGGCCGCTTCCCGGCCAGGCGGGCGAAGGCCGGGTTGAGGTAGCGGACGACGTGGGTCGGCCCCGCGACCGCGACCACCGGCTGGGGCGACCGCTCGGAGAAGTAGCGGCACAGGCGGGCCAGGTCGAACGGGTCCGCCCCGGTGTCCGGCCCGGTACTCTCGCTCATGCCTCACTCCCGGGGTCGGGGATTGGGGGCGGCACCTCGGCGATCAGCCTCGTGAGTGCGGTCAGGTCCGCCGGCTTGATCAGGTGGTGATCGAACCCGGCGTCCCGCGTCATCCGCCGGTCGTCGTCGGTCCCCCACCCGGTCAGCGCCACGAGGACCGGTTCGCCCCCCCACGGCTCGGCCCGGATGCGGCGGGCCGCCTGATACCCGTTCAGACGCGGCATGCCGACGTCCATCAGGACGAAGCCCGGCCGGAACTCGGCCGCCGCTGCCACGCCTTCCTCCCCGCCGTAGGCGACACGGACCTCGTGCCCCAGGAGCTTCAGGAGCGTCGCGAGCGAGTCCGCGGCGTCCTGGTTGTCGTCCACGACCAGGATGCGGCGCGTGGGGCCGTGCGGCGGCCGGGCCGCGGCGGCCGGCGGGGAGGGGGCGGGGGCCGCCGCGAGCGGGAGGTGGACGACGAACTCGCTCCCCCGGCCCGGCCCCTCGCTGTGGGCCGCGACCCGGCCGCCGTGCAGCCCGACGAACTCCTTGACCAGCGACAGCCCGATCCCCAGCCCGCCCTGCGCCCGCTGCCACGACGTGTCCACTTGAACGAACACGTCGAACACGTCGGCGAGGCGGGCGGCGGGGATGCCGATCCCGGAGTCGCGGACGCGCACCACCGCCTCGGCCCCGGCGCGCTCGACGTCCAGCCGGACGTGCCCGCCCGGGTCGCTGTACTTGGCGGCGTTGTTCAGGAGGTTGAGGAACACCTGGTGCAGCCGGGTCGGGTCGGCGTCCAGCCACACGGGGCCGGGGGGCGGGGCGAAGGCGAGGGCGTGGCCCCCGCGGTCGATCAGCGGGCGGCTCCCCTCCACGGCGTCGCGCAGCACCGCCACGAGGTCCACCCGCTGCCGGTGGAGTTCGAGCTTGCCCGTCGTGATCCGGCTGACGTCGAGCAGGTCGTCCACCAGCCGCACCATCTGCTTCAGCTGCCGCTCCATCATGGCCCGTGACGCGGCCGCGACCGCCTCGTCCGGCCCGGCGAGCTTGAGCACCTGGAGCCCGTTCACCACCGCGGCGAGCGGGTTGCGGAGCTCGTGGCTCAGGACGGCGAGGAAGTGGTCCCGCGTCCGCACGGCCGCCTGGAGTTGCCCGCCGAGGGACTCGGCCGCCGCGGTGAGTTCGTGCTGCCGGGTGGCGGAGACGACGAGCGCCTCGTTCATCTCCACCGCCCGGCGGTGGCCGACCGCCGCAACGGTGGCGTCGGTCACCTGGAGCATGACGCCCGCGGGCCGGTCGTCGGCGCCCAGGTCCGCCCACCCCGCGTACGACCAGTACACCGGCTGCGGCCGGGGCTGGCGGTGCTCCTGCTCGGACAGGGTCTCGGACGTGCCGGTGCGGAAGACGCGGTCGAGGAGGGCCCGGCAGCCGTTGGCGTCCCCCTCCGGCACGGCCTCGGCGAACGGGCGGCCGACGAGGGTCTGCCCCTCCCCACCCAGCAGCCGGGTGAAGGCGGGGTTGAGGTAGCCGATGATGTGGGACGGCCCGCGCAGGGCGACGACCGGCTGCGGCGACTCCTCCGTCATCAGCCGGCCGAGGTGCGGGAAGTCCGTCTCACCCCCCGCGGCGTCGCGTAGCTGGACCATGTCATCACTTATCCTTTCCCGTTCGGCGTGGCGGGTGCGAGCGGCGCGGACCCGAGCGGGACCGGGATCCCGGTGATCAGGCCGTGGTAGCCCGTCAGCCGGCTGCCGATGCTGAAGCCCGCGGGCGTGACCTCGTACTCGCGGATGTCCTTGCTGTGGTCCCCGGCCCGCAGCTTCACGACCATCAGCACCTTCCGCAGTTGGCCGTCGATCTCCACGTACCGGAGGCGGATGATGTCGTCGCTCAGGAACGAGATCGAGTACGGGCTGAGGGCCAACTCGGTGAACGTCTCGGTCACCTCGACGGTGGTCACGATCGTCACCCCGGTCCGGGTCACCGCCCCGATCATCCGGTACAGCGACTCGCGGAAGTCCTCGCGGAAGCCGGGGGCCAGGGCCATCTCGAACCCGGCCAGCGAGTCGATCACCAGCCGCTTCGCCCCCGTCCGCTCGACGGCGTCGAGGACCTCGCGCATCGTCTCGTCCACCGACAGGTCGAGGGGGCGGAGGTAGACGACGGTCAGCCGGCCGTCCGTCTGGGGCGTCACGAAGTCCATGCCGAGGGTGGCGGCCCGGGCGGTGTACTCCTCCGGCCGCTCCTCGAAGATGGCGACGATCCCCGGCTCGCCCCGGCGGAGGCCCTCGGCGATGAACTGGCTGGCGAGGACCGACTTCCCGGTCCCCGACGGGCCGGCGACCAGCAGGCTGTCCCCCTCGGGGATGCCGCCGCCGAGCATCGCGTCCAGCTCGGCGACGCCGGTCGAGAGGCGCGGCCGGTCGGGGGACTTGTCCTTCCGGCCGGACAGGCCGAAGGTGCGGGGGAAGGCCTGCACCCCGGCGGCGGTGATGCGGAAGGTGTGGAGCCCGGGGACGGACGCCTGCCCCCGCAGCTTCATGACCTGGAGCTTCCGCACGATCGAGTTCCGCTCGACGTGCTGGTGGAGCCAGAACAGGCCGTCGGCGACGGTGAACACCGGGTTGTCGCGGAGCTCGCCCTCGGTGTACTCCCCGATCAGGAACGTCGTGGCCTGCCAGCTCGTCAGGTGGAGGGCGAGCCGCTGGACGAAGGCCTGCAGGTCCGCCTCGGCGGTCCCGCCGGCGGCCTTCCGCACGACCGTGCGGAACGAGTCGACCACGACGACGGCCGGGTTCGCCGCCTCGACCTCCTTGACGATCTCGGCCAGGACCGCGTCCAGGTCCTTCTCCAGCACGACCTGGCTCAGGTTGACGAACCGCACGGCGGTGGTCAGCCGGGCCGGGTCGAAGAACGTGAACTGCTGCTGGTAGCGGAGCATCTTGAGGGCCGGCTCGCCCAGGACGGTGAAGTACAGGGCCGGCCGCTCCGGCGTGGCGTTGGCGAACATGATCTGGTGGGCGAGCGTCGTCTTCCCGCCCCCGGGGGCGCCGGCGATGATGTTGAACGAGTACTCGGGCAGGCCGCCGCCGAGGATGTCGTCCAGGCCCGGTACGCCGGTCGGCAGTTGCCGGATGGTGACCCTGTCCGCGGCGCTCATGTTCCGTCCCCGCTTCCCGAGTCGATTCCGGTCAGGGCCGCGCCCGGCCAGGCGTCGCGCACGAGGGCCAGCGTCAGGGGCTCGCCGATGAACGTCACCAGGAGTCCGACGAGTTGGGCCACGACGACCACCCCCGGCTCCGGCCCGAGGTCGTCGAGCCCCTCCAGCGTCGCGTCCGGCCGCACCTGTACGGCGGCGAGCGCCGGCACCTCCGCCCGCGCCAGCGCCACCGCCCGCGACAGGAGGGAGCGGAATCCGGCGACGCCGGCCAGCCGCGAGAGAGGGACGCGGAGGCGATCGCACACCCGCCCCTCCGCGCCGGGGGCGCCGCCGCCCGTGGCTTCGACGGCGACCAGTCGCCGGGCGAAGTCCCGGATGGCGGGCGTAGCCGTGTTCATGGGGCGCGTCCCTGACGGCGGGCCGGAGCGGCACGACTCGACCGCGCCTGGCGGGGAGTCATGACACGGCTCGCGATCCAGAAATCGTCAGCCGGTGGTCCGAGCCTGACCCGTTTCGTCGACCAGGCCATTCCGCCCCGATCAGACTTTTGGGCGAGCGATGGAAGGGAAGGGGTTGTCATGATACGAGGTGGACGACGAATCCGGCCGGACACCGATCATTCCGCAGTTACGCCTGCCGCAAGTCACCGGCCGGAACCTTCGACGTTCACCTGGTGGCGGCGCCTGCGCCAGCGGTTGGTGCATCCCGCGTCGGGCCGCAACGGCGTGCCGATCAAGCCCGGCCGGGTGAGACGGCCCCGCCCCGTGGTCGCGGTGCCCGTTTCACCAGTTCGACGACGGCGACCGGGGCCAGCGAGCCGGCCAGCACCAGGCTCCAGTCCGCGGCGGAGAGCGGGGTGGTGTGGAGGACGAGCTGGAGGAACGGTGTGTAGACCGCCGCCAGTTGGAGGGCGACGCAGACCGCCACCGCCCCCCACAGCCAGCCGTTCGTGAACAGCCGGGCGGTGAACGCCGACCGGTCCCGCGAGCGGGCGTTGAAGGCGTGAAACACCTGCGCCAGGGCGAGCGTCATGAACGCCAGCGTGGTCGCGTGCCGCAGCCCGTCGCCCTCCGCCCCGTACCACCGCATGCCGAAGAAGAACGCGAGGAGCGTGACCCCGCCCAGGACCGCCCCCTGCCAGGCGATGAGCCCGACGAACCCCCGGTTCATCTGCGACTCCTTCGGGTCGCGGGGCGGGCTCTCCATCACGCCCGGGTCGGACGGCTCCAGGGCCAGGGCGAGCGCCGGGAACACGTCGGTGACCAGGTTCAGCCAGAGGATCTGGAGCGCCGCCAGGGGCAGCGGCCAGCCGGCCAGGAGGGCGACGAAGACGACCAGGATCTCGGCCAGGTTGCACGAGAACAGGTAGTGGACGAACCGCAGGATGTTGGCGTACACGACCCGCCCCTGCTCGACGGCCCCGACGATGGTGGCGAAGTTGTCGTCGGTGATGACCATGGCCGCCGCCTCCTTCGCCACCTCCGTCCCCTTGATCCCCATCGCGATGCCGATGTCGGCCTGCTTCAGCGCCGGGGCGTCGTTCACCCCGTCGCCGGTCATCGCGACCACCCCGCCCGCGGCCTGGAGGGCCTCGACCAGCCGCAGCTTGTCCTCCGGCGAGACACGGGCGAAGACGCCCACCTCGGCGGCGACCTTCTGCCGGCCCGCGTCGTCCAGCCCGGCCAATTCCCGCCCGTGGGCGCTCCGCAGCGGGCGGCCGTGCGGGTCGCGGTCCAGGCCGAGTTGCCGGCCGATCTCGGCGGCCGTCGCCTCCTGGTCGCCGGTGATCATCACGGTCCGGATGCCGGCCCGCCGACACGTCTCGATCGCGTCCTTCGCCTCCTCGCGCAGCGGGTCGATCATCCCGACCAGCCCGACGAACACCAACCCGCCGGCCAGATCCGCTTCGCAGTGGCCCGCCGGAAGATCCTTGTAAGCCAGCGCGAGGACGCGCAGCGCCTGTTTGGCCAGCCCCTCGTTGTCCGCGAGGATCTGCTTTCGGCCCTCGGGCGTCATCGGGCGGACGCCCCCGCCGGTGTACACCGCGTCGCTCGCCTCGGACGTGGGGCCGGGCGCGCCCTTGACGTAGGCGACCGTCTTCCCGTCCGGGCCGCGGTGGACGGTCGTCATCCGCTTCGACTCGCTGCAGAACGGGACTTCGCCGACCCGGGGGGATTCGCGCTCGATGTCGCCCTTGTTCATCCCGGCCTTGGCCGCGACGACGAGCAGCGCCCCCTCGGTCGGGTCGCCCAGGACGGACGTCGCGTCGCCGACCCGGCCGAGGGTGGCGTCGGAGCACAGCACGCCGATGCGGAGGGCCAGCGCCAGGTGCGGGTCGGCGCGGGCGTCGACGACGCGACCGCCCTCGCGGAACTCGCCGGACGTGGCGTAGCCGGTGCCGGACACGTCGACGAGCCGACCGCCGAGGTGCATCGCCCGGACGGTCATCTCGTTCCTGGTCAGCGTGCCCGTCTTGTCCGTGCAGATGACGGTGGTCGAGCCGAGCGTCTCGACGGCGGGCAGGCGGCGGATGAGGGCGCCCATGCGGGCCATGCGCTGCATGCCGATGGCGAGCGTCATGGTGACGACGGCGGTCAGCCCCTCGGGCACGGCCGCGATGGCCAGCGAGATGCCGACCTTGAGGATGTCCAGGAACCCGTGGCCCCGCGCCCAGCCCGCGAGGACGATGACCGCGCACAGCACCAATACGGCCGCGACGAGCAGGTGGCCGAGCTGCGTCAGCTTGCGCTCCAGCGGGGTGTCGCGGCCGCCGGCCTCGTCGATCATCGTCCCGATCCGGCCCACTTCGGTGCGATGGCCGGTGGCCGTCACGAGGAACCGGCCGCGGCCGTCGGTGACCGCGGTGCCGAGGTAGAGCATGTCCCGCCGGTCGCCGAGCGGGGCGGCCGCGTCGGGCACGGCGTCCGCGGTCTTCGGGACCGGGACCGACTCGCCCGTGAGGGCGGCCTCTTCCACCTGGAGCCGCACGCCCTCGACGAGCCGCCCGTCGGCCGGCACCCGCGCCCCGGCGTCGAGGACGACCACGTCGCCGGGCACCAGCTCGGCCGCGGGGACCTCGCGCTTCTCCCCGTCGCGGAAGACGTGGGCGGTCGGGACGCTCTGCTTCTGGAGGGCGGTGAGGGCCTGCGCGGCGCGCCACTCGGTCAGGAAGCCGACGGCGGCGTTGAGCACGATGACGGCCAGGATGGCGACCGCCTCGACGTGGTCCCCGAGGACAACCGACACGACGGTGGCCGCCAGGAGGAGGGCCACGATGAGGCTCTTGAACTGGGCGGCGGCGATCGCGATGGCCGAGCGGCCTTTCGCCCGGGCGAGCGTGTTCGGGCCGAACCGCTCGCGGCGCCGGGCCGCTTCGGCACCGGTCAGGCCGCGGTCCGGGTCGGCCCCCAGTACCCGCGCGACCTCGTCCACCGGCAGCGTGTGCCAGGCCGGCTCGGGGGCATCCGCCCCCTCGGCCGCTTCCTTTCGCTCTCCCGTACTACTCGTATCCATGACGTGTTCCCAGGGTGCCGCCCGGACGGCAGTTCCCGCACCCACATCGGGTGTTGTCGGCCGCAGTATCCCGCGCGGGCGGTCCGCCGGCGGTGCCCCGGCCCGGCCACGCCCAGTCTCGCGTCTCCGGCATGTCGCCGCCGTGTCGGGCGACATACCGCGTGTGCTCGGCCCGCTTGTCCGTCATCACCTGCCGGACACCCGCCGCCCCGACCTGCTGGCGGCCGTCCGCCGGGCACTGGGGCAGTAGCTGTCAGGTGTCGAAGGACGCCGGGTTCGTGATCGACCAGCCGGGGGCGGTCGCGGAACGCGCGCCGCACGGCCTCATCCAGCCCGGCCTGGTCCTTGAACCGCAAGACGGCGAGTATCACGTTCCGCCTTATCGGCTTCCCTTGTCCAGCACGTCCCGCACTTTCGCGGCCAGTGATACGGAATGGCTTTGATTCCCTACGATTAACCCGCAAGTCGT
>DASPHQ010001258.1:0-7362 GCA_035629595.1 Urbifossiella sp.
CCAGGCTCTTCCGCCGCTTGTCCTCCGACCAGTCGCCGGTGTACGTGCGGATCGAGACCTTCAGCCCGTCGAGCGGGACCTTCTTCTCCCCGCCGAGGAACCGGATCGCCACCGTCTTGTCGTCGCCCCGCGCCGGGCAGACGGACGCCAGCAGGAGGAGGAGTACGGCGGCACGGAGCATGTCGGGCCTCGCTTCGGGAGAAGCTGAATTCTCCGGTCCGAGAGAATGCCATTCAAGAGGTATCGCTGAGCCCGTGACAATCGGGGCTCGCGCCTCGAAAGTCGCGTATGAAATCGGCAGGGTGCGGGAGCATCTGTGTGGAGGACGGGCATGCCGGTGAGCGCGGTGCGAGTCCTGCGAGCCGTCGCGGGCGAGGAACCGACCGACGCGGAGCTGTTGGGGCGGTTCGCCGACCGCCGCGACGAGGCCGCGTTCGCGCTGCTTGTGCGCCGCCACGGGGCGATGGTCTACGGGGTCTGCCGGCGGATGCTCCCGGAGCACGACGCGGAGGACGCGTTCCAGGCGGTGTTCCTCGTGCTCGCGCAGAAGGCTCGGACGGCTGCCCTGCGGGAGGTCGCCAACTGGCTCTACGGGGTGGCCCGCCGCGCCGCGCTCCAGTCCCGCCGGTCGATCACCCGTCGGAGAGAGAGAACTGGACAGATGCCCGACTGCCCCGCACCCGAGCCGACCCCGCTCTCGGCCCTGCGGGCCGCCCTCGACGAGGAGTTGAGCCGCCTGCCCGACATCTACCGCACGGTGGTTGTCCTGTGCGACCTGGAGGGCCGGACCCGGCGGGAAGCCGCGGGTCTGATCGGGTGCCCCGAGGGGACGGTCTCGGGGCGGCTGTCGCGGGCGAGGGAGTTGCTAGCGAAGCGGCTGGCCCGGCACGCCACGGCAGTGTCGGTGGCGGCGGTCGTGGCGGCCACGGCCGCGGCACGGGTGCCGGCGGTCCTGCCTCCGACCGCGACGATTCCGCCCCGGGTTGCCGCTCTGACACGAGATGTTTTGTGCGTCATGTCGGGAGGGAAAATCATGAATACCACTGCGGCTCTCATTCTGGTGGCCTGTGCCGGCTTCGGGATGGCCCTCCGGGCCGGACAGGGGAAGGCGGATGCACCCGCGACCCCCGCCCCACCGGTCGAGGGGGCCGCCCCGCCGGCGGCGGACGGTAGCACCCGCTGGGCCGTCACGGTGGTGTTCGTGAAGGCCGGGGCGGCCGAGCTGCTGAAGGGCGAGGCGTCCGTGCCGGCGGACGAGCGGGCCGTGCTGACGGCGTTCCTGACCGAGGCGTTCGTGGCCGACCCGCCCGAGCGGGACGGCAGCCGGGACCTCGCGGCCGTGTTCGACCGCGGGCTGATCGACTCGCGGGTCGAGCGGCTCCGCCGCCTGGGGCTGGTCACGACGAGGGAGCCGGTGGCCGTGCGGGCCGTGCCGGGCAAGACCGCGGCGGTGCGCCTGGTGCAACCCTACCTGGACCCGCAGCCCGAGCGCATGGCGGCGAATTGGGGGTTCGAGGTGTCGGACCGGAAGGGCGGCCGGCGGATAGGGCTGACGCGCCACTACACCTTGGACGGGACACCCGCGCACGGCGGGCGGGCGTTCGCGAGCGTCCGCCTCGACGGCGACCGAGCGGCCGTCCTCCCGTGGCACTTCAACGTGTTCGGGGCCCGCGACCTCCGCGAGGCGTTCACCAAGGCGTACGGCGGGGAGACGTTCGTGATCGTGCGGCCGGAGCAAGCCGGGCCGAAGTACCCGGAGCCGGCGGACTCCACGGCCTGGGGCGACGAGGTGGGCGGCTTGCAGGCTGGCTTGCGTTTTAAGGACGGGAAGCAGACCTACCACCACGGCGAGACGGCAAAGCTGGAAGTGAAGTTTCGGAACGTCGGGACGGCCGATGTCAAACTCACCCACGGCCTGCTCCGAGAGTCCCCGCCGCGCATCACGGATGCCGGGGGCGAGCGGGTGTTTGTCACCATGCCGCCCCGCCTGGGAATCATCGTGATCCCGACGGAACGGGTACTCAAGCCCGGCGAGACCGTGATCCTGTATACCCCCGAGCTCGCCGTCGAAGGCCGGCTGATCGGGCAGACCGGCCCGGCCCCCCTCGTCCGCACGCCTACGATTCGCGTCGAGCCGGGGCGTTTCAAGGTCGTGCTCGGCGGCATGGTCCACAGCCACACGAAGCTGGCGACCGGCGCCGCGGCGTTCGAGGTCAAGGCCGCCGCTGCTCCGCAGGCGGCGACCGTCTGGGGCAAGGAGGTCGGCGGCCTTCAAGCGGGGCTGGGTCTGAAGGGCGGGAATAAGACGTTTCGCCACGGCGAGACGGCCGATGTCGTCCTGCGGGTCCGCAATGTCGGCAAGGAGCCGGTTGAGTTCAAGCACATCTGGGCGTTCTTCGTCGAGAACCCGCCCACGGTCACAACCCCCGACGGCCGAACAGTCCGGTTCCCGCGGGTCGCCGCCGAAGGGATGCAGCGCCCCCGGAGTACCACCGTCGCCCCCGGCAAGGACGTCGAGTTGTACACCTGGAAGCTCGAACTCCGGCCGGCCAAGTGGCTGGGCAACGACGGCGTCGAGAGCCTCTACGGGACGGGCAAGTTCGGCCTCCGGTGCGAGCGCGTCGTCGGCCCGACCGCGAGCGTTTCGGAGCACCCCAACCCGGGTTTTGACAAGCTCGCCACCGGGACGCTGGAACTCGACGTCAACGCGGCTCCGCCGGAGAAGCAAAAAGCTCTCACGCCCGACGAAGCGGTCAGGGTGGCCGGGCCGCCGCCGACGGACGGTGCCACTCGCGGGGCCGTCAACGCAGTTCGACAGGAAGAGCCACCGCCCCCGGAGCGAGCGGCCGGCCGTGGTGCCCCGACCGATTCTGCCGCGTTCCTGCAGAAGCTACGGGCTCGCGACGCCCGATTCGACAACCGCTCCATCGAGGTCGAGCAGTGCTGGGTCGAGACCGTGTCGCCCCGCGGCATCCTCAGTCGACAGCGACGCGACGCGATTCGCTTCGGCCAGACGGACCCCGGCCTCCCGGCAGAGATCCCGGCCGACTTCCAGCAGCCGCATCGCCTGCGGCACCTGCTGACCATTCGGGGTGCGGAAGTAACCATGGAGAACCTCGGGGATCGCGAGGCGATCAAGGAACCACGGTTCGTCTCTGTGAACTCGGGCCGCCGCAACAGCTCTGCGGGCGGCTTCCAGCGGGCGTGGAGTCCGGAAGCGAACTACCTGTTCCTGGGCGACGCCCCCGGCCTAGGCGACGCATTCCACAAGGACCTCTGGCGGCTCCAATGGCCTTGCGGCATTGGCGCCGCGAGGTTTATCGACTCCGTCGAGTCGGTCCGGGCGGACGGCGACCAGTGGATCGTCAAAGGGCAGATGGCGCTGCGGAGCTCCTACCGACCCGACGACGCGACCCGGGGCCGGGATCCGTTCGAGCTGCGACTGGATCGCGATCTGGTCGTCCGCCGGGCGTGGATCCGCTTCGGCCACGACCGGTACGAGATCGAAACCAGAGGGGTGCTGAAGTCGCCCGACGGTGCGGCCGTGGCCGAATCGGGGACTTACCGGTTGCTGCAGGGGCACCCGGAAGCCCCGACGGAGCAGTTCGATTTCGCGGTCATCTCGGTCTCCGCCCCGTTGGCCGCGGACGAGTACACCCGACGGATCCGCATCGACCCCCCTCCGCAAACGGAGGTCCGAGACTGGCGGTCCGATCGACGCGCGCCTTGGCGGGTGAAGTAGCCCGACCACAACCCCGAGCAGGCGGGTTCGTTCGCGTTCGGGGTGACGGACATCGAGGCTCACCGCCAGGAACTGGACGGCCGGGGGCTCGACCTGGGCAAGCTCGGTGTCCAGGAGTGGGACGGGAAGAAGTACCGCGTGTTCTTCCTGCGCGAGAGTCGGGACGGGTACTGCTACTGCTTCACCCAGCCGGCCGACTTGCCGTCCGGCAGCTGATGAGATGTCGCCCCGCGCGATCCGGAGGTCACCGGTGAACCCGATCCAGTCGGCGATTCGTGCGCGGCTGGACCAGCTGCCGGCGGAACTGGCCCCGCTCCGGGACGCCGCCCTCCGCTACCTCCGGTACTGCAGCGCCGTCGCCGTCGGTGAGACGGCCGTGTACGTCGCCCACCAGCCGTGGGTCGGTCCGCAGTCCTACCTCATCACCCTCTACCCCGGCGCCCCCAAGGCCTGGGTGCCGACGTACGAGAAGGCGGCGAAGGTCAAGCTCCCGGCCGCGGTGAGGAAGTGGCTCGCGGCGGCCAACGGGTTCGAGTTCTTCCGCCTCTCGCTCTACGGCATCCCGCCGTCCATGGCGAAAAGCCCCAGGCTGCTGGACCGGTCGGCGGACCAGTGCCTGGACATCGGGACGGCGAACACGACCTGGAAGGTCGGGTACCCGGTCGACCCGGCGTGCGTCCACTTCGGCGCGCGGGACTACACCGACGACGAACTGGTGGGGTACTTCCTCGACGGGCGGGGGACGATCCGTGCGGTCACGCAGGGCGGCACGGAGGTCGGGGCGTGGTCGGACGTGACCGCCGGCTGCGTCGGGTGCCACACGCGGAACGCCCCGATCACCGACAAGAAAGCACGGCTGGCCGCCCTGGTGATCGCGATCCCGGTGAAGAACGAATAAGAACTGAAGAGCGCTGCGGAGGACACAGATGACCGCTCCTGCCTCCTCTCGTGCGGCGATGACCGCGGAGCTGAAACGCGTCGTCGTCCCCGTCCTCCGCGAGTTGGGCTACTCCGGCACGTTCCCCCACTTCCGACGGACCCGCGGCAAGCGGGTGTCGCTGCTTGGCTTCCAGTTCTCGTCCTGGGGCGGGAAGTTCTGCGTGGGGGTCGGGACATTCCCGGCAGGCGGGTACGAGCGAGGTGGCGAGATCATTCCTGCGGACCGCGTCCGGCTCCGGGACCTGGTACGGCGCACGCGGCTCGGGCCGGAAGACGGTGATGGGGACGGGTGGTTCGACTTCGACGGCGGCGACTACGCGACCGTGGCGGAGGCGGTAATCCACTACATCCGCGCCCGACGTTAGCGCGGGGTCCGGTCGCCCAGCTGCCCGCCGCTGGCGGGGCGGGCGTGGCGGCGGGTGGCGCTGTACCATCACGCCGTTCGGCTCGGGCGAGCGGCACCGAAACGAGCAGAGAGAGCACGCCGGTCGCGGCAAACACGAACGCGAACACCCCGAGGTGGCGGCCCGCGTCGAACGGCCGCCGGATCTCGGAGTCGAATGCCATCGACTGCCCGACCAGCGAGCACGCGGCAGCGGCGCACATTACCAGCCCGACGACCATCCGCTTCCGAGTCGCAAGCGTGCAGAGACTCGCCGTGGCGAGCGGGGCGAACGCCGTCAGCGCGCAAAGGCTCCCCACCCCTGTCTCCCAGATGAATGCGCCGCCGGCGGCTCCAACTGGCACGGCCAGCGCGAAGGCGAGCGGGGTCCGCCAACGGGAGTCGAGCGTTTTCCGCGGGTCGCTGGGGGTGATCGGCACGGACGGTTGCTCCGGATGCAGTTTGGAGCAGTCGGTCGAGGTCCCACGAGCAACCGTACCTCGCCCTCCGCTCGCAACCGGTGGATCATGCCCACCCCTTGCCCCCAGGTGGTTATCGTCCGAACGGGGGATTACTCTCGCTTCGCGGCATTCGCCGGGTTGGCCGGCCGCAGGGCAATGACCTCCACGTCCAGGTAACCGGTCCCGAGTTTTGTATTCTCCCGCTCCTTCCGCTCGTCTCGCTTGACCGCCGGCCAATTCTCCGCCGGCTGAGCGGGGAAAGCCTGCATGTGAATGTTCTCGCCACCTACCCGGTAGGTGCCGGGCTTCCATTGGAAGTACAGCATCCCGCGCCGGTTGATTACGACCTCGGCAGGCTCGTTTGGCACTGTCTCGACCGCAATGCTGCCGAGTAGGGTTTGGCCCCCGGTGTCGATGTCCCGGGTGAACGTGGGCGTCGGGCCGTTGTATGAAGGGTTCCGCTCTACTTCTGCGACCCCGTCCTTCACGTGGCAGACGAAATCACTGTTGTAACCCGAGAGCCGAATGGTCGAGGGGACGTTTCCCCCGCCGCGGATGTTGCGGACAACGACCTCGATCTCGAGCGCTCGCCCCGGCTCGAGGCGGAGTTGGTCCGCCCGGACCCGGACTCCGGCTTGCAGGCCCGCCACCGGCCTACCCCATGCGGTCACGAACGGGGCCGGCTTCGGCGCCGAAACACCCATCGGGGTCGGTGGAGTCGGGTCTCCCTTCGACGGGGCGCTTATCGCGGCCGGTGGCGAGGCACCTGGCGGCTGGCCGGTCAGGTGGTCGTGGCCGAAGCCGCCCCCGACCATCAGCGCCCCGAAGACGATCAACGGTGCTGCGGAGGATTTGAGTCTTGAGGTGCACATGGACTTCAGTACTCCTGTGGCGAGGCGGTTTATGTTGTTCGGGATGGCCCCATGGGCCGTCGCGTGGCGCAACGCGCTCATCACCCAAGGGGCCGGCAGGGTCGCCGTGGCGCTCGGGGCGGCCCATGTCGCCCCGACGAGGATGGCGGTCGGCCCCAGCCCGCGTCTGGTCAGCCGGTCCCGTAGCCTGGTCCGCGCCGCGTGGAGACGCGAATCGACCGTTCCAACGGGGCAGCCGAGTTCGCGGGCTGCCTCGGCGTTGGTCATCCCCTCCAGACAACACAGCACGAACGCCGCCCGCATCCGGTGCGGGAGTCGTTCCAGTTCCTCATCCACCGCCCCGGACAGTTCCCCGTCGGGCGTGAGAGGAGCAGACACGTCGTCCGTCAGACCGGTCAACCGGTGCCGGGCCTTCATGTTGAGAGCCGAATTCATCGCGACCCGGTGCAGCCACCCGGCCACGGCTTGGCGAGAGCCCAGCGTTCCCGCGGCGCGGGCCAGTGCAAGGAACGTGGCCTGGAAGGCGTCCTCGGCGTCCTGCTGGTGGCGGAGGACGCGGTGGCAGGTGCCCCAGACCATCGGCCCCTGCCGCCACACCAGCACCTCGAACGCGGCCGCGTCCCTATGCTCGGCGTACCGCCCCGCGAGTTCCGCGTCGGTTAGCGCTTCCTCTGAAGCGATCCGGAGGATCCGCGCGGCCAGCAGTGTCGGTTCGACTCTCGACATGCTCTCGTTCCTGTGACCCTGCTGATTAAGACCAGCTTCCGGTCGATTGCTTCATTCCATTTTCTGCGTTTCCGCTCTCGCGCCTGGGGCTAGTTCCGTTCTCGCTTCTACCGGGCACCGAGGTGTGCCTTCCCATCGGCCGAACGTAATTCGTCGGACCGGTACCCAACAGCAAGCGGCCGAGGTCGCGCCCGACGATCAGCCGCACGTAGGCCTTAGCCCGCAGATGGTGGTGCATGG
>DASPHQ010001259.1:0-10378 GCA_035629595.1 Urbifossiella sp.
CGGGAAGGTCAAGCAGTTCCGCCGGGTGGCGACCCGGTACGAGAAGCTCAAGGTCACCTACCTCGGGCTGCTCCACCTGACCCTCGGGTTCATCCGGCTCCGGAGAAAAACCGTTAACACGCCCTAGCTAGGCCGCCCTCCGCGACGGGGGTGGTGAGCTGGCGCAGCATCCCGCACGTCGGCGCCACCAGCCCGGGCGGGAGCGTCTGGCACTCGTCCAGCACGACCACGCGGGGCGTGCTGGACGCCATCCTGTACAAGCCGCAGATGCGGTGGCACGTGCGCCGCATCGCGGCGCTGCGGCCGAAGTTCCCGACGGGGTTCCCGGCCGCGGAAGCGGACCAGGCCTACCGGCTGATCCAAATCCGCCGCAACGAGGTGGCGGGCAAGATTTCGACACACAACGTCAACCAGTGGATCGCCGACCCGGCGAAGTACGCCCCCTACAAGGTGGACGCCGACCGCACCCTGCGGAACAGCCTCGTTCTCCAGCATGTGGCCTATCGGATCGACGCCACGCCCGTGCTGTCCGACCGGGCCAACCGGCCGCGGACCAAGCCCGAGGTCGACGAGGACCACGGCCCGGACACGGAGGCCAAGTACGTCGGCATGTTCGAGCGGCGGGTGGCGAAAGGTCAGTGCTTCCACCATCCGTACCTCGGCTGCCGCGAGTTCGCCTGCCAGTTCGCGCCCCCGGCCGACGACGACCAGCCGCTGACGGGGTGGTCGATGGACCTCGGCCTGATGCTCTACGACATCCGGTTCGGGGCCGACGGGCAGAACCGCCCAGGCTTCTTTCTGGCGTCGCTGAACCGTGGGGTACTCGACTGCGACGCCGTGCGCGTGCTCGGCTGGGACGACGAAGGGGGTGAGGCATGATCCTCCGAAGGCTGTACGAGCTGGCCGAGTGGGCCGAACTGCTGGCCGACCCCTCGGTCGAGCCGACGCCGGTGGCGTGCGTCGTCAAGGTCGGCAAGGGCGGCCGGCTCAACGGGCTCCTGGACGTGCGGCAGGACATGCCGAAGGGGAAGAAGACGGTGAAGACCGGCGGGCTGATGCTGCCGGTGCCGATGCGGGCGATGATTTGGGATACCCGGGCTGAGCGGTGGAAAGTCACCGACCCCGCCGGGAGCGGGGTCTGTCGGTTCATCCGGTACGTCGCGGAGCAGACCGGCCACGCGACGCTGAAGGGGCTCAGCGAGTTCGGCGACCGGGTGCTGGCGGACGACCCCGAGTTGGTCGCCCAGGTCGCGGCCGAGATCGCGGCGACCGGGCTGAGCATCAGCCAGGGGCTTTGCACCCTGGAAAGAACGGCCGATGTCGGCCCGGCCCTCTCCGACCGAGAGGTGATGCGTTGGTGGCAGGAGTTCTACGAGGCGGACATGAGCGCCGCCCAAGCCGATCTGCCGGTCGGCGTCTGCCAGGTGACGCACCGCCGCGCCCCGCTGTCGAGTTCAGTGACGGTGCGGGTGAACGGGCTGACGCCGATCGGCTGCCGGGCCGACGCCTACCTCGTCGTCGGGCTGGAGTCCGCCGACAGCTACGGGCTGAAAGGCGCCCAGGCGGGGATGGTGTCGGCCGCCGGCATCGACGGCTTCACCCGGGCGATTCACACCCTGCTGACCAACCAGCTGCCCAACAAGCGAAGGAAGGAGTACGTCGGTGGGATGCGGTCGAGCATGCGCGTCGGCGGGACGCAGTTCCTGTTCTGGACCCGCGACATGGAAGGCTCGTCGGGCGTGGAAATCCTCGACGCGAAGCCAGACGAGTACGCCGCGTTGCTCGAAGTCGTCAACAAGCCGGTGGAGTCGGGACCGAACGCGATCTCGGCCCCCGACGAGTTTCGCATCCTCGCCCTGGGCGGGAACTCGGCGCGGGTAGTCGTCCGCGACTACCTGGAGCGGCCGCTCGGCGAGGTGCGGGCGAACCTCCGGCAGTGGCTCGACCACCTGCGGATCGCGGACACGTCGAAGCAGTATCAGGGGCGGCCGAACGCTGCGTTCCCTCTGTGGCTGCTGGCGACGGCCACCGCCCTTGAGGCCGTGTCGCACCGGACACGCAGACGAGGCTTACGCATGCCGCCCTCACCGGCGGGCCGCTGCCGGACTCGATCCTCGCCGCGTGCATGGCGCGGCTCCGGGCTGAGGGGAGCGACGGCTTCCGCCCCGCCCGGATGGCGCTCATCAAACTCTGCCTCAACCGAACCCAATGTCAGGAGAACCCGATGACGCCGACGTGCGACGAGAACCGGACGGAGGACCGGGCGTACGCCTGCGGCCGTTTGCTCGCGTTCCTGGCCCGGTGCCAGAGCCCCAAGGACTTCGGCGCGGGTGCCAACTGCTGGAACGCTTCTTCGGCACCGCCTCGACCGCGCCGCGGGCGGTGTTCCCGACCCTGCTGCGTCTGAACCGGCACCACATCGCCAAGATTCGGGACGAGATGGCGGGCTTCGCCGTGAACCTCGAAATCGAGCTCGAAGAACGGGTGGCGCCGCTCCGCCCGGCGCCCGACCGGCCTGCCGACTTCCCCGCTCTGCTGTCGCTCGCCGAGCAGGGCCGCTTCGCGTTGGGGTTCTACCACCAGCGCGCCGACTACCGCAGCGAATCGGCCGTCAAGAGGGCCAAGGCCGCGGCGGCCGAGTGACACCCCACTGACACAACCCTTAACCCCGACCTGAGGAGACTTCCGTGCCCGACCCCGTGACCAGGCGGTACGACTTCGTCCTGCTGTTCGATGTGCAAGACGGCAACCCGAACGGCGACCCGGACGCCGGCAACCTGCCCCGCATTGACCCGCAGTCGCTCCAGGGGCTCGTCACCGACGTATGCCTCAAGCGGAAGGTCCGCAACGCCGTGTCCGTTCTCGGCGAGGGCCAGCCCGGCACCGAGATGTTCTTCCAGACGCAGGACGCGGTGTACAAGGAGCGGGTGCTCAACCTCCAGCACCAGCGGGCCTACGACGCGGCCGGGGTGAAGGACGAGAAGGACGCCAAGAACACCGTCACGGCCCGGAAGTGGATGTGCGCCAACTTCTACGACATCCGGGCGTTCGGGGCGGTGATGACGACCGGGGTGAACTGCGGCCAGGTCCGCGGGCCGGTGCAGCTCACCTTCGCCCGCTCCGTCGCCCCGATCGTGCCGCTGGAGTTCTCGATCACCCGCAAGTCGGTCACGACCGAGGAGGAGGCCAAGAAGCAGTCGGCGAGCGACGGCAGCATCACCGGGACGATGGGACGGAAGAACACGGTCCCGTACGGGCTGTACAAGTGCCAGGGTTTCGTCAACCCGTACATCGCCCGCGACACCGGGTTCACCGACGCCGACCTGCAACTCCTCTGGGCCGCCCTCAAGGGGCAGATGTGTGAGATCGACCGGTCGGCGTCGCGCGGGCTCATGGCCACCCGCGGGCTGTACGTGTTCGTACACGCCTCCGCGCTCGGCAGCGCCCTCGCACACGAGCTGTTCGCCCGCGTCCACGTCCCCGAGCTCGGGGCCGACAAGGCGTCGCGGAAGGTCGCCGACTACGCCGTCGAGGTGACCACAGAGGCGATGCCGGCAGGCGTCACCCTACACCGGATGGTGGGGTAGCCGCCATGACCCCGCTGTCGGTCGTGGCCGACCCGGAGGCGTACCCGCCGCTGTCGGCGCTCAACGACCTGCTCTTCTGCGCGCGGCGGTGCTTCCTCCACCGGGTCGAGGGGGGGTGGGTCGAGAACCACCACACCGCCGCCGGCACCGCCGACCACTGCCGCGTCCATCAAGCCCGCGACTCCGATCCCGCCGCCGGCCGCACCGCCCGCGGCCTGTGGGTCGTGTCCCACCGCCTCCGCGTCGTCGGCGTCTGCGACCTGGTTGAGTTCCGGCCCGACCCGGGCGGCGGGCCGGACGTGCCGTTCCCGGTCGAGTACAAGCGCGGCAAGCGGCGCCGGTTGGACAACAACGAGGTCCAGCTCTGCGCCTAGGCGATGGGCCTCGAAGAGGTGCTCGGCGTCCCCGTCCCGGCCGGCGCCCTGTACTTCGTCAAGACCCGCCGCCGACAGGATGTCGCGTTCGACGCCGCCCTCCGGCAGAAAACCCTCGACGCCTCCGCCCGGCCGGCAATGGGGTTGTGCGCCGAGGCCGGGGTGGCGGTCAAGTTCCTCACCGAGGCCGGCCGGCTCGTCGCCCGGGTGGACGCGCCGGGGTCCGGGAACGTGCTGCGGCGGCGCGAGCAGTTCCGCAAGGCCGACGACCCGGCCGCCCGCGCCGCCGTCGCCCGGTGTGCGGTCGCCTGGAAGATCCAGAACGCCCGCAACCTGCTCCTGCGGGCGGGCCGGGAGGCCGCCGACCCGGCCGACCGGGACGTACTCGGGGTCGCCGCGGCCGAGTTGGGGAACGACCTGCCGCCGCTGGAGACCGAGGCGGACGTAGACTCCGTGCGGGGGCGGGAGGGGGACGCGGCGCGGGCGTACTTCGGGGTGTTCGGGGCGATGGTCCGGCCGAACCGGGCGGAGTTCACCCCGGCCGGCCGCACCCGCCGCCCGCCGCTGGACCGGATGAACGCCCTGCTCTCCTTCCTGTACGCCCTGCTGACCCAGGACTGCGTGGCCGCGTGCTCGGCGGCCGGGCTCGACCCGTCGGTCGGGTTCCTGCACACCGACCGGCCGGGCCGGCCGGGGCTGGCGCTGGACCTGATGGAGGAGTTCCGCCCGCTGCTGGCCGACCGGTTGGCGCTGGCGCTGGTGAACCGCCAGCAGGTGAAGCCGAGCGGGTTCGAGACGCGGGACGGCGGGGCGGTGTCGATGGACGAGGCGACGCGGAAGGCGGTGGTGGGGGCGTGGCAGCAGCGGAAGCGGGAGGAGGTGGCGCACCCGTACCTGGGGGTGAGGTGCCGGCCGGTCGGCTGCCGTTCCTCCAGGCGCGGGTGCTGGCCCGGCACCTGCGGGGCGACCTGCCGAGCTACGTCCCGTGCGTCCCGAAGAACTGACCGGGCGACCGCCGGCCCTGGCCGCGAAGGTGCGGGCGTTCCCCGGCGTGATGAGCGCCCGGGCGGATTGAAACCTCGGACTGGTCGACCGACCACTTCTCGTGGTGTGCGGGACCGAGGGGACGTTCCACGTCCAGCCGCTCGACAACGCGGCCGCGCGGGTGTCGTTGTCCCGCGACCGCGACGGGTACAAGAGGGGGACGCAGGCGGTGACGTTCCCGCGGTACACCCGGTACGTCGCCGACGCGGCCGACATGGCCCGGGTGATCCGCGGCGAGAAGGCGACCGACTTCCCGCCGGCCCACGACCTCGCGGTGCAGGACACGCTGCCGAAGGCGTGCGGCCTGCCGCGCGAGCCGACCGGGCGGGGCGGACGTCGAGGGCGAACCCTGGCCCCGGAAGGTCATCACGTCCGTCTTTTTTCCTCTCCCCGCCAACGACGGGCGTGCCCCGATTGTTGGGTTGGTCAGCAGTCTCAAACAACCCCACCCCGTGCTCCACCGAGCGGGCAACCGCGAGTCCGTTCAGCGTCCCGCCGTGCTCCGCCACTCCCGACGTAGGGGTGGGGCAGCCGGCGGCGCGCCGGCCGCGCCGCGCCTGCCGGGTGAGTCCGGACAGGATCGACGATGAGAACGACTCTCGCCCGTCGCGCGTATTCGGGCACACTCGGACTCCTGTCCGCGGCGATCGCCGCCCTCGCATACCTGTTGGCACAGCCGGGCGGACACGCTCGGACGCCGGAACCCGTCGCACCGGACAACACGCTAGACGTTGTCCAGCCCGTCGGAGTCGAACCGCCGTCGCCGGACTTCGCGTGGTTTCTCCGCCCCCGACTCGGCTCCGAACTGCTGCCGCGCGAGACGCTCCCCGACACCATCGCCGTCGCACCGCCGCCGCGCGAGCAGAGACTGCCGCCGCTCGAGGGCTCGGCGATCGGCGCGGTCGTCCTGGCGAACGGCGGGCGGCTGCCGGCCACCGGCGCGGAGCTCCGTCGGGCGCTCGACCGGCTCGGTGACTTCGTGCAACTCCCGGTCGCGTTCTCGGCCGTCGCGCTCGACTCGGGGCTGGTGCGGCCCCGCGTCGTGATGACCCCGCACCCCAAGGCGCTCGCGGACGCGCCGCCCGACGGCCTCAACCTCGTCGGCCGGTTGTTCCTCGCGGCGAACACCGCCACGGACGAACGCAGCGAGACGCCGTACGTGACGTCGGTCGAGTTCATCTCGTGGAACAGCCGCCGGGCGCGGTTCGACTTCGGGGTGATCGAGGGCATGGGCGGCAGGCCGGAACTGAAGCTCCTCGACGGCGCCCGGTGCTTCAGTTGCCACAAAACCCGCGCGCCGATCCTCGGCGTCGCCCCGTGGTCGAACACCGCCCACGACCCGACCGTCCAGAAGGCACTGAGAGAGAGATTCGGCGTCGAGATCCCCGGGGGGAAGTCGGACGGCTCGAAGGTGGAGGGGAAGCGGCCGGAGGACATCGACGGGCTGAGCCTCTTCACCCCGCGCGCGTCGGAAGTCGATACGGCCGTCCGGCTCGCGGGCGGGATGCTGCGCGACCGGGAAGTCTTTCGGGCGCTGAGCCGGTCCTGGACCGGCCGGCTGATGTTCGCGCGACTGCTCCTCGCGCTCGCCCGGCCCGGCCCGCTCGCGGAGGCCGACGCCCAGCTCGAAGCGGTTGCCGCCCGGACCGACCTGAACCAGTTCGCGTCCGCCGCGGCCGCGATCTACCAGTCCGCCCCGTCCACCCGTCTCGTCGATTTCGACCCGAGCAACTCGTTCAACGGTCCGTTCATCGGTCCTCCCGGTCCCACGCCGAACCCCTTCGCGTGGCAGGGCGTGAGTGGTCCGTGGCGCGGGGGCAACGTGAACCTCGTAGCCAGCTACGAATCGGAGCGGGCGAAAGGGAATCACGGGATGAGCAGCGACCAGTTCCCGAGCAACCCGAAGGCGTTCGTGCGGCCGACGGCCCCGAAAACGTTCACGGGCGTGGCGGGGGCGTCCGTGCTGGCGCGGACGATCGGACTGACCGACCCGGACCGCCGGTTCCTCGTCGAAGCCCTCGCCCGGGCCAGCGCCACCACGGCGCGGCGGCCGGCCGGTCCGGTCCTCCCGGGCACGCTCGCGGCGAAGGTGTTCGCCGGCCCGAGTTTCGCCGACGTCCGCGCGGGCGGGGAACTGCCCGACCGCGACGACTTCAAGGACCGGTTCGTCGCCGGGCTGACCGAGGTGCTCGAACGGTACGGGTCGTCCCGCGAGTTGCCGACCCCGCGCGAGACTTACACGAGCGGCCCGCGCCGCGGACCCGCCGAGTCGGCCGAGGTCGAGCTGGTCCCGACGACCGCGTGCCTCCGCTGCCACGACGTCCGCACCCCGGGCCGCAAGTCGGAGTTCAACCCGATCCCGCAGTTGGCGTTCGACCCGTTCGACCGGGCGGGCCGCGAGGCGTGGGTGAAGTCGGCGGATTCGAGAACGCGGGAAGCGGTCCTGGGCCGGATGCTGAGGCGGGTGGGCACGGACCGCGACATGCCGCCGACGGACGCGGCCGAGTACACCCTGTTCCGCGCCAACGACCCCGCCGCGTTCGACGCCGTGAGCGCGTTCCTCGAAGCCGAGCTACGGAAGGCGAAGAGCCCCTGATACCGAATCCGATTGATCCGTCGCCGTTCGCCGCAAGTGCCGTCCGGGCAAGGACTCGGGTCGTGCCCGGCGCGGCGGCGTCGTTCCAACATAGATTCTTCCAGTTGACTCAATGCTTCTGGGACGGGGTCCCCCCTTTCCCTGGAACCAAGTATCCCCGCCCGAATGACGCGGGCGGCGAACGGCAACGAATCAACCCGATGTGGTATGAGCCGGACCCGGCGGGGTCAGACCAGGATCTCCCGTAGCACCTCGCCGCCGACGTCGGTGAGGCGGAAGTCGCGGCCGTTGAACCGGTACGTGAGCCGGGTGTGCTCCAGCCCCAGCAGGTGGAGCAGGGTCGCGTGCAGGTCGTTGACGTGGACCCGTTTCTCGACCGCCCGGTACCCGAACTCGTCCGTCGCCCCGTAGTGGAACCCGCCCTTCACGCCGGCGCCGGCCAGCCAGATCGTGAACCCGTTCGGGTTGTGGTCGCGGCCCTTCGCCCCCTGCGAGTCGGACGTGCGGCCGAACTCGCCGCCCCACACGACCAGCGTCGAGTCGAGCAGCCCCCGGGCTTGCAGGTCCGTCAGCAGCGCCGCGGCCGGGCGGTCGGTGTGCAGCCCGCACGAGCGGTGGTTGGCCTCCACGTCGGTGTGGCAGTCCCACGGCACGTCGGTCACGCTCCCGTCCCCGCCCACCCCCTTGCCGGCGAAGATCTGGACGAACCGTACCCCGCGCTCGACCAGCCGGCGGGCGAGCAGGCACTGCCGGCCGAACGTCGCGCACTCGGGCCGGTCGAGGCCGTACAGCGCGTGCGTCCGGTTCGACTCCCGCGCCAGGTCGAGCGCCTCGGGGGCGGCCGTCTGCATGCGGTACGCGAGTTCGTACGAGTTGATCCGCGCGGCGAGGTCGGCCTGCGTCGGCCGGCCGGCCGCGTGCGCCTCGTTCAGCTCCCGGATCAGGTCGAGCCGCGCCCGCTGCTGGCCGTCGCTCAGGACGCCGTCGCGCGCGAGGTTGTCGATCGCCTCGCGCCGGCGGGCGTCGAGCGACATCGCCTGGTACGTCTTCGGCAGGAACCCGGCCGACCAGATCTGGTCGTCGCCGCGGGGCCGGGTGTCGTGCAGCACCACGTACGACGGCAGGTTCCGGTTCGCCGACCCCAGACCGTAGGTCGCCCACGCCCCGAGGGCGGGGAGGCCGGGGCGGTTGGTCCCGCACATCAGCTCGATCGACGCGGGGGCGTGGTTGTTCTGCCGCAGGTACATCGAGTGGAGGAAGCACATCTTGTCGACGTGCCGGGACAGGTGCGGGAACAGGTCCGACGCCCACGACCCGGACTGCCCGTGCTGCCGCCACGCGAACGGCGACTTCAGGCACTTGCCGCTGGTGGTGAAGAACCCGGTCGCGGGGTCGGCGCCGGCGAGCGGCTGGCCGTCGCGGCGCTGCAGCTCCGGCTTGTAGTCCCAGGTGTCCACCTGGGACGGGGCGCCGGTCATGAACAGCCAGATGACCGACTTCACCTTCGCGGGGAAGTGCGGCGGCCGCGGGGCGAGCGGGTCGGGGGCCGGCGGGTCGGCGCGGGCGTCCTCGTTCAGCAGGCTCGCGAGCGCCAGCGAGCCGAAGCCGAGGCCGGCGTCGCGCAGGAACCGCCGGCGGGCCGGCAGCGCCACGCCGTCGGGGGTGGTGGGGTCGAACATGGCGGCTCCGGAGGCGTCAGTCGATGTACACGAACTCGTTCAGGCACAGCAGGGCGTGGCAGAACTCGACGAGCGCCGCCCGCGTGGCCGCCGGCGTGCCGCCCCCGGCGGTCCGCTCCCGGTCGACGAACGCCACCATCCGGTCCCGCTCCGCGGCCGTCGGCGGGCGGCCGAGCGCGATCCGGTAGCCGCGGTCGACGGCCCCGGCGAGCGGGGCGCCGCCGGGCGGGGCGATGCGGGCGGCGAGGTTCTCGGCCTGCCGGCGGACGAACGGCGAGTTCATCATCGCCAGCGCCTGCGTCGGGACGGTCGTGACGGACCGCTCGCCGATGCTCTGCGTCGGCTCCGGGGCGTCGAACGTCGTCAGGACCGGGAGCAGTTCGCTCCGCTTCACCCGGAGGTAAATGCTCCGCCGCGGCGTGGCGTCGAGGACGCTCGGGCCGTACATCGCCGGGTCGAGGTTGCCGCCGGCCGCGAGCAGGGCGTCGCGGATAACTTCGGCCTCCAGCCGCCGCGGGCGGGAGTGCCAGAGGAGGCGGTTGTCCGGGTCGAGTTTGATGTTCGCCGGGTCGACCTCGTGCGACTGCCGGTAGGTCTCGCTGAGCATTACCAGCCGGTGGAGGGGCTTCAGCTTCCAGCCGCCGCGGACCAGCTCGCTGGCGAGGTATTCGAGCAGCTCGGGGTGCGTCGGCCGCTCGCCCTGCGCGCCGAAGTCGTTCGGGGTGCCGACGATCCCCCGGCCGAAGTGGTGCTGCCAGACGCGGTTGACGATCACCCGGGCGGCGAGCGGCCCGGCCCCGCGGTCGGCGTCCGTCATCCAGTCCGCGAGCGCGACGCGGGGGTCGGCCGCCGGCCGCTCCGCCGCGCCGCGCGACAGCACCTGCACGACGCCGGGTGCGGCCTTGCCCGCCTTGTTCTCGACCTCGCCGCGGCGGAGGAAGAACACGTCCTGCCCGCCGGGGACGGTCGTGTACACCTCCGAGAGCTTCGGGCGCGGGGCCACGGCGGCGTGGTCGCGGGCGGCACGGACGACCTTCCCGGTCTCGGCGTCGAATGGGGCGAACCACCGCGCCAGCGACTCCCGCGTCGCGTGGGGGA
>DASPHQ010001260.1:0-3896 GCA_035629595.1 Urbifossiella sp.
GTGCCGCCGGGGCCGGCGCCGATCACGACCAGGTCGACCGACTGGACATCGGGCATCGCAGGGCTCCGGGTGACGAGATCATCCTACGGCGGGTGCTTCCGGCGCGGCCCGCGGTGTGGTATCACGGACCGTGCCCCCGGAGCCGCCGCCATGACCGACCCCGACCGCAAGCCCGCCGCCGGCGTTCAGGTACTCGTGCTCCTCGCCGTGCTCGGCGTCGCGACGCTGTCCTGCGTCGGCGGCGTCGGCGCGGTGGCGTTCTTCGCGCTACGGCAGCCGCAGGTGGTCGCCGAGAACCCACCGGAGGATCCCGACGCGCCGCTTACTCCCGCTCCCCCTCTGCCTCAGCCCGCTCCGCCGCAGCCAGAACCGCCGCCGCAACCGCCCCCGCCGCCGGCGGAGAAGTTGTTCCAGCGAGCCTGGACGGCACCGCTCGGGCCGGGGGCGAAGGGCGGGTTCATCGTCCTGTCCGACGACGGGAAGCACGTCTACGCCCAGGACGGCGGCGGGGTTCGCGTCATCGACGCCACCACGGGAACGCAAACGACGCGCCTCTCCGGCACCGGCGTGCCCCCGAGCGGTGGCGAACTGCTGCCGTTCGGCCGCGACAAGATCATGCTCACCAGCCCGTTCCACCCGTTCCCGACCGTGTGGCACGTCACCGGGACGCAAGCGGGGGAGCTCCTGCCGCGACAGATGCTTCCGCCGCCGATCGGGAAGCTGACAACGCGGTTCGCCGTCAGCCCGGACGGAAAGTACGTGTTCGTCGGCACGAAGAACCCGACCGGCGGCCCGGCGGGGAACAGCATGTACCGCCTGTTCGAGGCCGGCAGCGGCCAGAGCATCGGGGTGGGGGCGTGGGAGCCCGGCGGCGCCCGCTTCACCGCCGACGGGTCGCGGCTGTTCGTCGCGGAGCCGATCGGGCGGTGCCGCTGGCTGAAGGTGCCAGGCGGTGCGCAGGAGGCCGGCTGGCTTTACCCCACGTCCGGCGTCCCCAACCCGCTGGTGTCGATGTCCGCCGACGGCGGGCTGATCCTCTACGCCGGAGCGCCGATGGCCCTGGAGAGTGGCCGCTACCTCCTCGACGGCAAGACCGGCCAGGTGCTCCGCAACGTCAGCTTCGACGTAAACGGCGGCCCGTCGCTGGTCACCGCCGACGGCCGCTGGCTCCTCGGCGTGTCGGGCGCCGACGTGTTGTTCTCCGACCCGCGGACCGGCCGCGAGCTGCTCCGCGAGAAGCACGACGCCGGCCTGAAGGACGTGGCGTTCCGCGCCGACGGCAGAGCCTTCGCCGCACACGACGCCGACGGGGGTCTGGTACTCCACACGCTCCGCCGCGACCCGTCGCCCGTCGTGCCGGTGGGGCTGCCGCCGCCGTTGAGCCCGGTGCCCGATCCGCTGCCGCCGTTCCCCGGCCCGTTCCCGCAGGTCGGCCCCTTCCCTCCGATGGGGCAGTTCCCGATGCCGAACCCGGGCACGCTCACGCCGGTGCCGCGCCCGGCCGCGCCGCCGGCGCTGAAGGCCCGGTGGACGGCGCCGGCGGACGTCGGGCAGCTGGACCTCAAGCCGGAATTCGCGCCGACGTTCACCCGCGACGGCTCCGTGATTATCCAGTACGGCGGCACCACCGGCGTGATTCTCGCCTACGACGCGGCCGACGGCACGCCGCTGCCGGGGTTCGCCGGGCAACAGGGGAATCAGACACTCGGCTGGCTGGCGACGTTCGCCGATCGCGTTGCGTCGTCGGGGAAGGACGGCGTCGTGAAGGTGTGGATGGCCAAGACCGGGGCGCCGGCGTCCGACCTGATGTTTCCGAAGCTCGCGATCGCCGGCAAGCAGAGCTACGGCTCGTACAAGGCGGTGTCGCCCACGGGCCGCTACACCGCCCACGCCCGGCAGTCGCCGATGAGCGGCACCGCGGGGCAGTACCGCGTCATGGACACCACGACCGGCAAGGACGTGGTCGAAGGTCTCTGGCTGTGCGGCTCGGGGAGCGGGCACATCTCGTTCACGCCGGACGAACTGCAGGTGTTCGTGGTGAACGGCACCGGCAAGGCGACGTGGTTCAAGCTGCCGTCCGGCGAGAAGGAAGTCGAGTGGGGCGGCAAGGGGCCGCAGGCGACCAACCGCGTCGGGTCGGTATCGGCCGACGGCCGCCGCGTCGTCTTCTACGGGAAGCTGAACACGTCGATGGAAACGAACGTGGTTGACGGCCGCACGGGCGAGGTGGTCCGGCCGCTGGCCCAGCCGCCGTACCAGCCGGCGGTGGCGTCGCTGTCGCCGGACGGGGCGCTGGTGGCGGTGCCGGTGTCGGACCTGCGCGACGGCGTCCGCTGGCACGTGGACGTGATGGAGGTGGCGACGGGGAAGAAGATCGGCCGCGTCTCGCCGCCGCGGGAGGGCGGCGACGACATCCCGGTGCCGCGCTTCGCCCCGGACGGGAAGTCGATCGCCGTGACGTTCCGCACGACCCGGCAGATCGCCGTCTATCCGCTCGCCGCGGAGGCACCATAAGCTCAGAAAGCCCGGCCGTTGCAATGGCCGGGCTTCGCGCCACGATTAGCCCGCGAGGTGCTTCACCAACTCGTCCGTCAACGTGGTCGTGGTGCCGGTGCCGCCGAGGTCGGGCGTCAGCCCCACGCGCGCCTGCAACGTGTTCAACACCGCCCGCTCGATCCGCCCGGCCGCGGCGCGGTGGCCGACGTGGTCGAGCATCATCGCCGCGCTGCGGATCACGGCGACGGGGTTCGCCTGCCCCGTCCCGGCGATGTCCGGGGCACTGCCGTGTACGGCCTCGAACACGGCACAGCGGGTGCCGTAGTTCGCCCCCGGCACCACGCCGAGCCCGCCGACCAGCCCCGCGCACAGGTCCGAGATCAGGTCGCCGAACTGGTTCTCCATCACCAGCACGTCGAACCGCGTCGGGTCGGACGCGAGCTCCAGGCAGACGTTGTCGATCGCCTTCTCGTCGAACAGGATGAACGGGAAGTCGTCGGCCACGGTGCGGGCGCATTCCAGGAACAGGCCGTCGGACAGGCGCATCACGTCGGCCTTGTGGCAGAACGTGACGAGCCGCCGGCCGCGGGTGCGGGCCAACTCGAAGGCGAAGCGCACGATCCGCTCGGCCGCCGGCCGCGTCACGAGCCGGACGCTCTCGACCACCCCCGGCACCACCTCGTGTTCGAGCCCGGCGTACAGCCCCTCGGTGTTCTCGCGGACCACGATCAGGTCGACGTTCTCGTAGGGCGTCTTTACCCCCGCCAGCGAGGCGACCGGCCGCACACTGGCGTACAGGTCGAGCCCCTGCCGGAGGCGCACGTTGATGGAGCGGAAGCCGCGGCCGACGGGCGTGGTACACGGCCCTTTCAGGGCCACCCGGTAGCGGCGGATGACCTCCAGGGTTTCATCCGGGAGGGGGTCGCCGTACTTTGCCACGGCGTCGGCCCCCGCGGGGGCGTGGACCCAGTCGATCCGCACCCCCGCGGCGGCGACCACCCGGCAGGCGGCGGCGGTGACCTCGGGGCCGATCCCGTCGCCGTCGATGAGCACCACTTGCACGGGTCGGCCTCCGCGAACGGGGACGCTCTCAAGATGCGATGCCGTGCGGGGACGGCAACCCGGCGGGTCCGCGTAACGCGGTTGTGTCGGTTGTGCGGGGCGGGCTTCGCTTCGGGGAACTTCGTCTGCTAGAATCGCCTCTAAGAGTGACACGAGGGGAACACGGATGGACGCGACGATCCGCGCGACCTGCCCGAGTTGCAGCGCCGGCCTCAAAATCCCGGCCAAGTGGGCGGGGCAGTCGGTGAAGTGCAAGAAGTGCGGGGCTGTCGTGCGCACCAAGGCCGCGGCCGACACCCCCGCCCCCGCGGCCCCGGCACCCGTCGAACTCCCGCCGG
>DASPHQ010001261.1:0-4324 GCA_035629595.1 Urbifossiella sp.
GAACCCCCGGGATGCAATGCGTGTGCGCATTGTAGCCGACGGGTCGGGCCGCGGTGAAGAGGCGCCAATGACGAATGACCCACCAATGACCCACCAATGACGAAGGAAGAAAAAACCGCTCACGCCGGGCGCCCGGCGGCGTTCTGTTCTTCGTCATTGGTGGGTCATTGGTGGGTCATTCGTCATTGGCGCGCCGCCGCCGCCGCGGGACAATATCTCTCGTCGCCCCCGCCGAGGTCCGTCAAGGTCCGCCGATGCCCCGCACCCTCCTCGCCGCCGGCCTCACCCTCGCCGCCCTCGCCGGCGCCGCCCCCGCGGACGTCGTCATCCTCCGGGACGGGTTCATCGTCCAGGGGCGCGTCGGCAAGGAGGGGGAGGCGATCCGCGACCCGGCCACCGGCCAGTCGTTCTCCGTCCCCCGGGCGAACGGGTTCGACTTCGTCGACGACGGCGCCCGCGTCGTCATCTTCTCGTCGCACCACAAGCAGCTCGGCGAGATCAGCAAGGACGTGCAGGTCCGCCCCGAGTACCGGGCGTTCCGCAACCTGTTCAAGGACCGCAAGAAGAACTACCCCGCGCCGTCCCTGTACACCGCCCGCAAGATGCCCGACTTCGACGCCAGGTGGCGGCGCGTCATCGAGCTGAACCTGCCGGGCGGGACGTTCGAGCGCATCGAACAGCAGGTGACGTACCTCGACCCGTACTGCTGCTGGGTGTCGTCGCCGACACACGTCTGGACGCTGACGTACCGCACGTCCGAGATGGATCCGGAGCTTATCCGCCGGCTCCTGCGCACGCACCCCGATCTCCTGGAGGCCGACGGCAAGGCCGACCCGCTGAAGCGCGCCGCCGTCGCCCGCTTCCTGAAGGACGTCGGCTGGCTGAAGGACGCCCGCGACGAGTTGGCGGCGCTGGCGAAGGCCAACCCCGGCCCGTACGCGAAGGAGGCCCAGGAGGAGGTGGACCGCGTCACCCGCGAGATCGACCACGCGGACGCCGCGTTCGTCGCCACCGAGGCCGAGTTCGCGGTCGCCGCCGGGCGGTACGAGCGGGCCGACCTGATGTTCCGCGCCTTCCCCGAGAAGGCCGCCGACCCCAAGGACCTCGACCGCCTCACGAAGGCGAAGGCGAAGTGGGAGACCGCCCGCGACCAGTTCGCCCTCGGCAAGCGCCTCCTCACGTCGATCACCGACGACCTGACCGGCGCGGGGAAGGCGGCGCCGTTCGTCGCCGCCGGCGGCGGGCTGGTGCGCTTCGCCCTGCCGGCGCCGAAGGTGGACGCCAAGACCGCGGCGCTTGCGGCCGCGGCCGAGACCGTCGCGGGGGAGCTGCACCCGGACTCGGTGGCGCGGCTCGAGTTCTTCGTGAACCTCGCCGCGCAGGCCGAGCGCGAGCGCGCCGCCGGGAAGCAGCCGACGCGCAGCCCGAACGAGCTGCTGGCGACGGCGATCAGCAGCTGGGCGAAGGGGAAGACAGGGGCGACGCCGGACGTGGACCGGGCGCTGAAGGTGTGGAACGCCCGCGAGGCGGCGCTGGCCTACCAGCGCGGCGGGAACGTGGCGGTCCGCAACGCGGCGCTGGCGAAGTACCAGTCCACCACCACGGTCGGGCTGGACGAGCTGGCCCAGGTGATCGCGCTGTTGCCGCCGGCCGAGCCGGAGAACCTGAGCGCCCGCACGGGCACCGCGGTGAAGGCCGGCGGGAGCGTGCCGGACGGCGTGTACCGCCGCACCAGCGCCGGCCACGGCCAGCGGCCGGTCGGGGTGAATTACTGCGTCCGCCTGCCGGCCGAGTACCACCACGGCCGGGCGTACCCGGTTCTCGTGATGTGTACCTACCCCGGCGTGAAGCCGGAAGAGTTCTTCGGCGCCGTGTCCGGCGACGCCGACCGCCACGGCTACATCCTGGTCGCCCCCGACTGGGCGGAGGTGTTCGGCAAGCGCGTCCAGTGGGAGTGGAAGGGCGAGGACCACGACCTCGTCACCGAGGTGCTGCGCGACACGATCCGCCACTTCACCGTGGACACCGACCGCGTGTTCATCATGGGGGCCGGCGAGGGCGCCGACATGGCGATGGACGTGGGGGCGTCGCACCCGGACCTGTTCGCGGGGGTGGTGGCGGTGTGCCCGAACCCGAAGTGGCAGGGGCTGTTCATCAGCTACTGGCGGAACGCCCAGCGGCTGCCGTTCTACGTCGTCACCGGCCAGCTCGCCGGCGACGCCAACACGAACCTGCGCTTCCTGTTCGAGCGGTGGGCGCCGAACGGCTTCCCGGCGATTCAGGTGGTGTACAAGGGGCGCGGCATCGAGTGGTACCCGGCCGAGGTGCCGGTGATGTTCGACTGGATGAGCCGGAAGCGGCGGGCCAACGGGATCACCACCCTGCAACTCGGGAACAGCCCCCGCCAGCCGTGGCAGACGAGCCGCGAGACGGACAACCGCTTCTACTGGCTCGGCGCCGACCGGATCGCGACGGCGAACCTGACGAACCCGGCGTTCCCGAACCGCAACGTGACGCCGGCGGAGTTGCAGGGCGACATCAAGGGCGGCAACGTGGTGGCGCTGCGGGCGCGGGGGGTGCGGACGATCTCGGTGTGGCTCGGCCGCGACATGATCGACTGGACGAAGCCGGTGCAGGTGACGCTGAACGGGAGTCCGGCGGTCGGGTGGCGGCCGCGGGTGTTGGAGCAGGACGTGTCGGTGCTGCTGGAGGACTACTACCAGCGCGGCGACCGGCGGATGCTGTACCTGGCGCGGCTGGAGTTCCAGAGCCCCTTTTAGTGTTTGGTGTTTGGTGTTTCGCGAAGGTTGTTGAAGGCGCAAAGCCCACCCGTTGCAACGGGTGGGCTTCACCGCACCTGGCACCTCCGCGAAACACCAAACACTAGAACCGCAGCCCGCCGAACAAGCTAATCAACGGCGTCAGCTTCCCGGCGGCGCTCTTGTCGTCGCGGCCGCCGTACCGGCCGCTCAGGCCCACCCCGACGCCGGCCTGGATGCCGAGCACGCACCCCACCCGGTCGCCGAAGTCGCGCCGCCACGCCACGTCCACGCTCGGGGCGAAGATCACCGCCTGGCCGTCGCGGAAGTTGAACAGCACGTCCACGCCCGGCCCGACGGTCACCGAGTCGCGCTCGCCGCGGTTGACGTTGTACCGCACCCCCGCCCCCGCCCCCTCGGACGTGCCGAGTTTCGTGAGGATGCCGCCGTAGAACGCCTCGACCACCAGCGCCGTGCGGTCGCTGCGGTGGATCGCGACGTGCGGCCGGATGCCGGACAGCTGCCCGATCATCACGTCGAGCCCGAGGATCGGCTCGCCGCTGTCCGGCGGCGGGGCCGCGATCACGACCGTCTGGTTCACGCTCACCGGCGCGGCCGGCGGGAGGGCCGCCGGGGGCAGCGCGTCCTGCGCCCGCGCGGCGGCCGGCACCGCGGCGAGCGTCAGCAACACGAGCGGCACGCGCATGGTCGTTCCCCGGGCTTTGGGGCGGCGGAATAGCCGCGGGGCCGGCCGGCTTCAACCCCGGCTTTCCGGCCCATGCCGCGTATAATGGGGGGTACCGTCCGTGCCGCGAGCCCCAGGGTCGCCATGTCCGCGTCGTCCCCGTACGGCCCCGCGATGGAGCGGGAAATCTGGAAGATTTACCAGGAGTTCTTCGACCTCGCCGAGCGGCGGCGGCGCTGGAACATGCGCCTCGACATCCCCTGGGAGCAGTGCAACCCCGACACCAGCACGGCCGTCGCCGACGTCGTCGAGTCGTTCTGCGCGGTCGAGCTGTTCCTGCCCGATTACGTGGGCAAGTTCCTGCCGCTGGTGCGCGGCACCCGCGGCCGGGCGTGGTTCGCCGTCAACTGGGGCTACGAGGAGTCGAAGCACTCGATGGTGATGCAGGAGTGGCTCGTCCGCAGCGGCCACCGGACCGAGGAGCAACTGGAAGAGGTGCAGAGCTGGGCGGTGATCGGCGAGTGGGAGCTGCCGACCGACGACGTGCGCGGGCTGGCGTGCTACACCATGTCGCAGGAGCTGGCGACGTGGCTCCACTACCGCAACCTCCGCCTGCTGATCGGCGAGACCGACCCGGCGCTGGCGAAGCTGCTCTCGCTGGTGGCGATCGACGAGCGGGCGCATTACGACTTCTACGTCAAGATCCTGAAGCTCCACCTGGCCGACGACCGGGCCGGCACGATCGAGCAGCTGCGGCGCGTGCTCAACGGCTTCACCATGCCGGCGACGCACCTGCTGGCCGACAGCCGGCGGCGCGTCGCGGCGGTGAAGTCGCTGAACATCTTCAACGAGGACAACTTCTACGCCGAGGTGTACCTGC
>DASPHQ010001262.1:0-3092 GCA_035629595.1 Urbifossiella sp.
GCGTTCCTGTACCTCCTCCAGAACCGGGTGGACGCCGAGTCCGAGAAGGCCGAGCCCGGGTTCGCCAAGGCCGCCCGCACCGCCGAGGAGGCGTCCAAGTCCATCGGCACGTTCAAGTCGCTGCTGCAGGCCGGCGACAACAAGGGGCCGAACCTCGACGGGTGGGAGGCGTACCTCGTCGCCGAGGACGCCCGCACCCGGGCGGCGTACCTCGACGGCCTCGCCCGGTTCGGCGCCGCCAAGTACGACGAGGTGTTCAACCCCATCGGCAAGGTGCTCCAGGAGATGAACGACAAGGGGCGGCTGGCCGAGCAGGCGAAGGCCGTCACCGCCATTTCGATGAACGAGGACGAGGCCAACAAGGACCCGGACCGCGGCCAGAAGGTGAAGGTGGGGAAGCTGGCCGACGGCGTGGACAAGCTCCGCCGCGACCTGGTCGTGCTCGGGCTCAAGACGCGGGTGCAGCTCGGCCAGGGGGAGAACAGCAAGCAGCTGTTCGAGCTGCTGAAGAAGTACGGCGGCAGCATCGAGTCCAACCAGCAGATGCTGGAGCAGCTGACGACCGAGATGGGCGGGCGGATCGAGGCGCTGCGGAAGGCCGGCAAGGCGCCGGAGGCGCAGGCGCTGTCGGGGGGGTTCGGCCAGCTGCTGGAGGAGATCGCCAAGGAGCCGAACCTGCCGCCGGGGATGCAGCTGTTCCTCGGCCAGGCGCTGGTCGTGGTCGGCGAGTACGACAAGGCGGTGAACGCGCTGAAGAACATCCCCCGGCCGGCGACCTGGCCCACGCCCCCGGCGGCGGGCGACGACGAGGCCCGCTTCGCCGCCAACCGCTACCGCCGCGCCATGCTGGACACGGCCCGGGCGCAACGGCTCGGGAAGAAGTTCCCCGAGGCCGAGAAGCACCTGGCCGAGGCGATGGGCACGAAGGACAAGCCGGGCTGGGCGTACACCTCGCTCGACTTCCGCAAGGAGGTGTGCCACCTGGCCGAGGCCCGCGGGGCGGACGAGAAGGACGCGAAGGCGGCGAACGCGCACTGGGGCCGGGCCGTGAAGGGGTGGAACGAGCTGGCCGGCATCGCCCGCAGCCGGCTGTCGCAGCCGCCGAAGAAGAAGGACGCCGACGGGAACGACGTGATCGACGACGCCAAGCTGTTGCAGTACAAGAACGACTTCTACGACGCCTACTTCGACTCCAGCCGGTGCATCCTGAAGGCGAACCTGCAGCTGCTGACGACCGACCTGGGGAAGCTGCAGCAGAAGGTGGACGACACCGCCAAGCGGTTCGCCGACCTGGAGAGGACGGAGGGGCCGAACATGACGACGGCGGTGCGGAACCGGTACCACGACCTGATCGCGGAGGTGCCGGCGCTGCGGAAGTCGTACGAGGCGGCCGGCGGCAAGCTGTTCCTCCAGGCGGCCGAGAACTGACCGGGTTGAAAGCCCGGGGACGGCCGTCCCCGGGCTTCGGTTTCACCCCCCTCCCAACAGGTACGCACATGTTCCACAAGGCCCGCGGGCCGCTGGCCCTGGCGCTGTTCGCCGGGGTGTTCGTCGGGGTCGCGCTCGGCCAGCCGCCGGGGCCGCAGGACCGGGTCTTCTACGTCCCCAAGAAGGGCGCCCCGGTCAAGGACGAGGACGCCGAGCTGAAGGTGGACGCCGCCGGCGTGAAGCTCTTCAGCGAGGGGAAGCAGGCGGCCGTGGTCACCGTCGCGGACGTCGTCCGCACCTACCCGGTGGACCTGAAGGAGCCGACCCGCGCCGAGGCGATCGAGCCGGCGAAGCTGGAGGTGGCCCGCGACTGGGACAAGGCCCGCGGCGGCTACGAGGCGCTCCGCGAGAAGTACAAGACGACCGCCCCGCCGCGGGTCAAGCGGTGGCTGGCGTTCCGCGTCGCCGTGACCACCGCCCGCGCCGCCGACGACACCGCCGTGGACAGCGGCTGGAAGGAGAAGGCCGAGGCCGGGCTGAAGCTCCTGACCGAGTACCTGGCCGACCACCCCGGCGGGTGGGAGGCGTGGTACGCCACCCGCACCGCCGCCCGGATCAGCCACGAGCTCGGCAAGAGCGAGGGCGCGGCCAAGCTGTGGGCCAAGCAGGCGAAGGCGCCCGACATCACCCCGGACCTGAAGGTCGAGGCGGCGTACCAGGAGGCCGACGCGCTGATGCGGGCCGGGCTGTACAAGGAGGCCGACGATCGGGCCTCGGGGGCGACGAAGGACGCCGCCGCGGGGACGCCGAAGGAGCGGCTGAAGCTGATCGCGCTGGCCGCGAAGGCGGCGATGGCGACCGACCCGGCGGCGGGCGTGCCGGCGCTGGAGGCGGAGATCGGCAAGACGAAGGACGCGGCGGTGCGGGCGACCGGGTACGCGATGGTCGGCGAGCTGTACCTGGCGGGGAAGAGGGAGAACACGAAGCCGCGCGACGCCATGTGGGCGATCCTGGCGGTCGAGGTGGTGTACAACCAGGACCGCGAGGAGGTGGCGAAGGCGCAGGCCCGGCTGACCGAGGTGTACAGGCAGCTCGGCGACGAGGACCGCGAGCGGAACAACCACGACCGGATGCGCCGCAACCGCGCCATGCTGCTGTGACGCGGCGAGCCGGGGGGTGAAAACGGGGGCCGGTAGCCGCGGGCTTCAGCCCGCGCGAGCGTCGGCGGTGTCCGTGCGGCATAACTCCCTGGTACTCTGCCGCAGGTGGGCGCGGGCTGAAGCCCGCGGCTACCGGCCGCTCAGCCGGGCTTGCCCCATCCGTGCGGCGCTTTAGAATACCGCCTTCCTTCGGTTCAGGACCAGAACATCCAGTAGGAGCGGCACATGGGGGCGCGGCGCGGCAGCGGACGGCGGAAGGTCGGCCGGAAGAAGCGGCGCATGCGGGCCAAGATCCGCCACCGCAAGTAACAACCCGTGTTCGGTGTTTCGTGTTTGGTACGATATCTGTTGCCGCGGGCCGGTGACCGAAACACCGAACACCAAACACCAACCACCCGACATCCCATGCCGCGGTTCCCCGTCGCCGCCGCCCTCCTCCTCGGCCTCGCCGCCGTCGCCCGGCCGCAGCCGCCGGACGACCCGGCCGACGGCGCCGACACCGAC
>DASPHQ010001263.1:0-5608 GCA_035629595.1 Urbifossiella sp.
TCCTGCCACTTCCCCACCTTCGCCCAGAACTCCTCGCCCGGCGGCATGGGGCAGCGCACGTACTCCACCTCGTTTCCGGGGGAGACGACCTGCAATTCGGTCGACTCGCTCCACGACCTCACGCCCCCCACGACCCCCTTCAACTCGACCACCTTGCCGCGGTACTTCTCCCTCATCGCGTCCTTCAGCGCCCGGCACTCGTCGTAGTACGCGGCGGGGGTGAACGTCACGTCCGCGGGGCGCTCCGCCGCGTGCTTCGCGGGCACCGCCTGGGGCAGTCGGGCGAACTCCTCGGCGGAGACGCGTTCCACCTTCCCGCCGGGGAACAGAACCATGCCGCCCTTCGCGGGGGTGTCCACCTCGTACCCGAGGACGGTGCGCGGGTCCGGGACCGCGTTCAGATCGACGCCCAGGATGAGGTGGTAGCGGTCGAACTCGATCGGCCGGTCGCTGGAGACAACGGTCTTCAGCTCGTCGAGGGTGCGCGGCGGGCGGGGGTTGTTCTCCAGGTAAATCTGGTAGCCGAGGCCGAACAGCTTCAGGTCGACGGCGGCGGTCTTCTCGGCCGCGGTCTGCGGGTCGGTCGGCTTGCCACAGCCGATCACGATCATCACGCCGAGGGCGAAGGCCCCGAGGGAGCGGCTCATGGTGGCCTCGTCGGGGGGCGGGATCGGTCGCCGTGATGATACGACACCCGCGGCCGGCTGAGAGCCGGCCCTACGTCAGGGCTCACGGGTTCCGCCGGCGCACGGCCGCGACCACCGCGGCGGCCGCGAGCAGTGGACGGCCATGCCGAACAGGTCGATCGCGAACTGCTTCACTGCCCCGTTCGGGGCGGCGTCTGTCGGTCGAGTATCCGCACGGCGAGCCGGCGGCATCACGGTTCGCGGGTGTCGTCGCCCGTCGGCGGCAGCGCCGCCACCGCCGGACACGCCGCGCCCGTCAGCCCGCGCCACGCCGCCGCCTGCGGCGGCGTCAGCACCGCCGTCATCCGCGTGCGGGCGGTCGCCCGCGCGTCGGCCAGCGCCTGCCGACGCATCTCCGGCCACCCCGCCGTCGTCGGCAGCCCGTTCACCGCCGCCACCCGGGCGCGGAAGTCCGACGCGATGTCGTCCAGCGCCGCCCGCTGCTCGGCCGTGAACGCCAGCTTGTCCGACACCTCCGGCCGGGCGAACACCGCCGTCAGGCTCGCGTCCGCCGCCGCCTGCAACACCAGCTGACCCAGCCGGTCGCGCTGCGCCGTCGTCAGCACCGAGTGGCACGCCTTCTCGCACGCCGCCACCGTGTCCGCCACCGCCTCCGCCTGCGGCGGCTCGACGTACCCGCCGAACTCCCCCGTCCGCCCCGCCGTCGCCGGCCGCAGCTCCGCCGCGTGCACCTCGATCGTCTCCGCGATCAGGTGCGTCTGCTCGGCCGTCAGCCGCAGGTCGGCGTGGGCGGCGCCGGCGTACAGCAGCGCCAGCCGCACGCTCGGCGGCGCCGGCCGGCCGCCCCCGCGGCCGCCGAACCCGAAGTCGAACCCGCCGGCCATCGGCGGACCCGTCAGCCGCTTGAACTCCGCCCGCTGCGCCGCCGTCAGCGTGCCGTCCTCGTCGCCGGTGTCGATGATCCGCTTGCGCTGCTCGGGGGTCAGCTTCAGGTCGTCGGCCACGCCCGGCACGCCGGTCGCGGGGTACATGTTGTTGCCGCCCATCTGCTGGGAGTTCAGCGACTGCCGGCACTGGATGCACAGCTGGCGGAACCGCTTCCGCTGCTCCGGGTTCAGGTTGTCGTCGAACACCTTCTGCATCGCCTTCGACTGCACCGCGGCCTGCTTGGCGAGCTCGTCCGCGGGCGACTCGTAGTTGAGGCCGCCGCCCTGCCGCGTCTGCTGGTTGTACGCCGTCTCCGCCGCGGTGAACGACGCCTTCTGCTCCTCCGTCAGCCGCAGGTCCTCGGCCACGCCGCCGAAGCGGTTCACCAGCATGATCTCGAACAGGTAGTGGCCGTAGGACGCGACCCGCATGCGGCGGCCGAAGTCGTTGTCCATCCCGCCGCCCCCGCCGCCGCGGTACTCGGCGCCGAACAGCTCGCCCATCGATGTCCGCTGCTCGGCCGTGAGGAGCCCTTCGACGCCGGCGGCGACCTCGGCACGGGCCGCGGCGAGCGCCGCCTTCAGCTCCTCGGCCGACGCCGCCGACCGCAGCGCCGCGGCGGCCTTGTCGCGGTGCGCCGCGGCGACGGCCTTGAGCGCGTCGAGCTGGTCGTTGCTCAGGCCGATCTCGGAGTTCACGCGCGGGAGGTCGAACTTGGCGGTGGCGTCGCCCCCGGGCGGGAGCTGCTGCCACAGCTCGATCTGCTTCACCCGCGTGAGCTGCCCGCGGTCGAGGGCCTTGGCCAGCGCCGCCTCGGTCTCGGCCGGCGTCTGCTGCTTCGGCGCGGTCGGCACCGAGCCGTCGGCGGACGGCCGGACGATGCCGCGGGCGCTGTTCATGATGGCGGTGAGCGACGTGACCTGCGCGTCGGTCAGCTTCAGCTCGGCGCGGTTGTTCAGCGCCGTCATCGCCCGCTGCCACGGCGCGCCGGACCCGCCCGGGATGCCGCGGTTGTACCGCACGTCGTTCGACACGACGGGGGCGGTCGGCGCGAACGGCGTGGCGCGGAGCGGGCCGACGAACGCCGCGAGGGCCGCGGTCTGTTCGGGTTCGAGGAGGACGTGGGCGGCGGCGGGGAGGCCGCCGTACAGGGCGTCGGACAGCTGCGGGCCGCCGAAGTTCGGGTTGGGCTGCGTCGGGCCGGTGGTGGTGACGCGGCGGCGCTGCGTGCGGGTGAGGTTGGCGGCGTCGGCGAGCTCGGGGTAGCGGCGGAAGGCGGACGCGGGGACGGCGACGAGCGCCGCGGGGGTGACGCGGCCGCCGCGGCCGGCCCGCAGCGCGTCCTGGGCCATGAGCTGCACGGCGCGGGCGTACTGCTCCGGCGTCAGCGTGTCCTTCACCCGGGTGCCGACGCTCGCCGGCACGTCCTCGGTGGGGGCGCCCTTCCTGGCGCCGCGCGGGGCCAGCGCCTTGACCTGCTCGGGTGTCAGCTTCAGTTCGTCGACGATGGCCGGGTCGGCGAGGTGCGCCGGGAGGCGGGTGACGAGGAGGGCGCCGGCGGGGGCGGGCGGGCGGCTCGGCTGGGCGACGGCCGCGCCGGCGACGACGAACGCGACGACGGCGACACCGGTGCGGGTCATGGCGGGCATCCTGAGGGTGCGCGGGTGGCACCCTCGAAGTTGCAGCCACGACGGCGGCGAGTCAAGGGGAAAGTGGGGTTCCGCCGCTCGCGGCGGTGCAGACGGACTGCACCGCCGCAAGCGGCGTCACGCGGCGGCGCGCGGCCGCTGGTCGCCCGCGGGGCGGGGCCCCTCGCGGATCGCTTCCTGCACCCGATCGAGCTGGTGGTACAGGGCGCTGAGCGCCATGTACATCTCGTTCTTCTGGAACTCCAGCATCTCGCCGAGGAGCCGCTCCATCCGCTCCACCCGCCGGTGCAGCAGCGGCCGGGCGCAGCGGTCGGCGGCGCGCATCATCGCGCCGAGCGCCGAGCGCACGTGGAACTTCACCCGCGCCAGCGCCGGCAGGTCGCGGAGGATCGCCGCCTGGGCGGCGCGCCGGGCCAGCGCCGCCCGCGGGTCCACCTCGGACTTCGACGCCAGCACCTCGTACATCCCGAACGCCTCGCGGCCGTAGCGCCCGATCATCGCCGCCACCCCCGCCCGCACCTCCGCGTCCGGCTCGCGCAGCAGGTTCGCGGCGTGCGCGAAGGTGCAGTCGCGCAGCGGCGGCAGCACGTCCGCCGGCAGGCCCGGCATCACCGCCGCGGCGCGGACCAGCTCCGGCCCGAACTGGCGGAAGATGCCGCTCGCGGTGAAGCCCCACAGCACGTCGCGGAACTCCGGCGACGCCATCCGGGCCAGCATCGTCTGCAGCACCTGCCGCTGCGTCTTCTTGCGCTTCTGGTTCTGCGAGTACGACTCCGGCGCCTCGCGCACCACCGACGTGCTCTCGGGGATGAAGCACACGCCGCGGCGGAACGCCACCACCTGCAGCGGGAACCAGTCGCCGTGCCAGCGGAGGTCGGCGTGGTAGCCGCCGGCGGCGAGGAAGTCCTCCTTCCGCCAGATGACCGGGCCGGGGATGCCGCACAACAGCATCCGCGGGGCGAGCTCGTGCGGCGGCAGGTAGCACGGCTCGTCGGCCCACGGCCCCGGCGCCACCAGCCGCACCCGGCCGTCGTCGTCCACGCACTCGACCTGGCCGAGCGCGATGCCGGCCTCGGGGTGCGCGGCGAACAGCGTCATCGCCTTCTCGAAGTAGCCCGGCAGGACGTAGTCGTCGGACGCGGCGCCGAACACGTACTCGCCGCGGGCCAGGTCCAGGGCGCGGTTGAGCGTGGCGATGACGCCCATGTTCTGCGGGTTGACGTGGAACTTCACCCGCGGGTCGCGGCGGGCGTACTCGGCGAGCACGTCGCGGCTGTTGTCCGTCGAGGCGTCGTCGATGACGATCAGCTCGAGGTCGGTGTAGGTCTGGTCGAGGATGGCTTCCACGCAGCGCGGGAGGTACGCGGCGTGGTTGTAGTTCGGCAGGATGACCGACAGCTTCGGCACCGACATGACGCCTCCCACACGGTATCCGGCGCGGGTGCCGCCGTATGGGAGGTATCGGCCGCCCCACCCCCGGACTCGACACGATTTTCCGGTCGTGCCGGTCCTCCCGACTACCGCGCCGCCGGCTTCCGCAGCGCGTCGCGGATCGGCTTGAGTACCGGCCGCAGCAGCCGGCGCATGGCGCGCACGAACGGCGGCCGCGGGGCCGGCGTCATGGCTACGCCCACGGCGGGCACGGGCGCCGGCGCCGCCGGCTGGCTCGGGGCGTAGCGGCTCATCACGTCCGCCGCCACCTTCACGGCCGCGGTGCTCGGCTCCAGCGCGCCGAGGAACGGGTGGTCGTGGACCTTGCGGTAGATGATGTTGACGCAGGCGTCCTCCTCGAGCGCGTCGTCGGACGGCTCGGGCCGCGACGCCGGGTCGGCGAGGAACTTGCCGAGCACCGGGAAGTGCGAGGCGTAGGAGCCGACGGTGGCGAACCGGCGGGTGCCGCCGCCGGCGGCGAACCAGAAGTTCACCACCTCGTACCGGTTGTACCCGGCCAGGTCGAAGAAGAAGCGCGGGTGGTAGCTGAAGTAGCAGTGGTCGACGTGGCCGGCGCTCGGCAGCTGGTGCCACGTCAGGCAGCCGGGCTTCGCCGCGTCGTGGATGATGCGGAAGCTGTTGAACTGGTTCAGCACGTGCTCGGTGGTGCCGAAGTTGAGGATGACGTCGTACCGGCCGCGGTGCTTCTCCGGCAGCGCCTGGTGGTTGAAGTCGAGGAGCTCGGTCTTGTACATGGGGGCGATGTCGAAGGCGACGTACTCCATGCCGCACGCCTCGAACAGCTCGCCGACCCACGACTGGTTCGTGGCGACGCCGTCGGCCCCCTTGCCGGACCCGGCGGCGAGCCGGTCGGCGAGGGCGCGGTGCTCCGCGGCCGGGGTCGTGGGGGCGTGCTTGCGGAGGAGGCCGTACACCTCGTCGGCCGGTGCCTCG
>DASPHQ010001264.1:0-2869 GCA_035629595.1 Urbifossiella sp.
TTCCGCCAGAAGAACCGGCGTCGGAGCGACGGCACCGGGTCGTTCGCGTCGAGAATCGTTGCCCGGCAATGACTTGTGATGCGGGTCACCCGCCGCCTGACGGCGGTCGGCTCGCCGGCCTTCCCGTCCGCCGCCGCACCACGCCGATCACCCCGAGCCCCAGCCCCGCCAGCGCGAGTGTGCCGGGCTCCGGCGTCGCCACCCCCGGCTCGACGGTCACCCGCAGTTCCCCGCCGGGGCCGCGGGCCTCGTACACGTTGCCGCCGAGCGTCAGCCGCACCGGGTCGGGCCACGGGCCGCTGTTGTACCCCTCGTAGAACTGGTCCTCGCTCCCGTCCGGCCGCACCTCGTACTCCTTCACCCACCGCCACCACAGCCGGAACTCGCCGCTCGCCCCCGAGACCTCGTCGGTGATCGTCACCCGCGCCTCCGTCTCCCACCGCTCGGAGCGGAAGTGCGGGTCGGACACGCCGCCGGCGAATACGCCGTGGTACTGCGGGTCGGACAGGAACAGGTCGCTGTAGAACGGGTCGGTGATGCCGCCGACGGTCCGCAGGACGGTGCCGTCCGGCGCCTCGGCGCGGACGCCCCAACTGATCGGCCCGGCCGACGCGAACTGCGGGGCCAGCAGCAGTACGACGGCGGCCGCCGTCCCGCGCCGGAATCGCCGGCGCAGCCCCAGCGCGCCGAGGCCGAGCGCCGCCAGCGCGAGCGTGCCGGGCTCCGGCGTCGCCACCCCAGGGGTTACGTTGATCACCAGTTCCCCGCCGGGGCCGCGGGCCTCGTACAGGTTGCCGCCGAGGGTCAGCCGCACCGGGTCGAACCACGGGCCGCCCGTTTCGCCCTCATAAATCAGCTCGTGCGTGCCGCCCGGCCGCACCTCGTACTGCTCCACCCAGGCGTGCCACAACCGGAAGTCCCCGCTCGCCCCCGATCGCTCGTCCGTCACGACGACCCGCGCCTCGGACTCCCACTCCTTGAAGTAGTGCCCCGAAATCGGGTGGGTTTCGCCCCCGTTGTACACGCCGTGCGTCCGCGGGTCCGGGAAGAAGAAGTCCGAGTACGCCAGGTCGGTGAGTCCGGTGACCTCGCGGAGGACGGTGCCGTCCGGTGCCTCTGCGCGGAACCCCCAACTCAGCGGCCCGGCCGAGGCGAACTGCGGGATCAGCAGCAGGGAGACGAGTGCCACGACCCCGCGGCGGAACCGGCGGCGGAGCCCCAGCGCGCCGAGGCCGAGGGCCGCGAGCGCTAGCGTGCCCGGCTCCGGCGTGGCGACCGCGTCGCCGACGCTCACGTCGGCGAAGAAGTCCACGATGCCGTCGCGCTCAACCGCCCGCAGGCCGACGCGGTACTCGTTCCCGTCGAGCGTCAGTGGTTGCTCCGTCTCGCCGCGCAACTCGGCGAGGGAGCGGCGCGACAGGAGCACGCCCCAGTTGTCGTAGTCCTGTTCGAGCACCTCCCACCCGAAGCCGGCGAACACGACCGTGCCGGCCTGCCCCGAGCCGCGGTCGGTCAGGGCGATCTTCACCTCGAAGTCGCCGGGGGCCCCGTGGAGCGGGTCGTAGCTCGGGCCGTCCGGGAACAGCGAGCCGACGCGGACCGACTGCGAGCCCCAGCCGGCGTGCGGCCCCTCGGCGGCTAGCCGGCTGAACGTCTGTTCGTGAATCGTGCTGCCGCCGCCGATGAACTCGGGCGTGAGGGACCACGCCCACGGGCCGGAGGCGTCGCCGACGCGGGCCAGCTGCGCGGACACCTCCCACTCGATCGGCCCGGCAGTTGCCGGCGTGGGGAGGAGGAGGCCGAGGGCGCAGGCGGTCAGGATCGGGTGCGAACGAACCATCGGGTCACCTCGCGGGCCGCCGGGCGAGCGGGCGCGGGAGGGTAACCCGAACGGCCGCGGCGGGCAAGCCGGGTCGCCCTCAGGTATACCTGTGGCTTTTAGCAGCCGTCGGTTGGCTCGGGGTTTAGCCCGGAGGGCGTCGGCGTGTAGCCCGGGGTGCAACCCCGGGCGTCGTCCGCGGTGTCTGATGTGGCATCGCTCCCGCGGTGAAGGCCATCGCCCGCCCGGGGTTGCACCCCGGGCTACACGCCGACGCCCTCCGGGCTAAAACCCCGAGCGGCTTGCCAGAATCCAAAGGCACACCCGTGGCCTCTGCTGCGGGCGGATTCCCTACCGTAACTGAGTCCCGTCCCACAGGGCCGCCGACCATGCCGCCAGTGGTGATGCTCATCCTCGCCGCCGTCCTCACGGCCGACGCCGTCTGCTGGCGGCGTGCCGACCGCCGGGCGAGAACCTGGCCGCGCCCCGCCGCCTGGCGGCTCCTCGTCGCCCTGTTCATGGGCGGGCAGATTGCGCTCGTGCTGTGGGTGATCGGCGGGCGGGTCGAGCCCACGGCCGGAGTCGGGCGGCCGCCGCAACTCCTCGCCGCCGTCGCCTTCCTCTGGCACCTCCTGATCCTGCCGATCGTCGTCGTGGTTGGCACCGTCGCGGCCGCGGTGCGGCTCCTCACCCGTGCGGTCGTGCGCCCGAGGCCCCCCGCCGCCGCGGGATCGCCGACCCGCCGGCAGTTCCACGGCCTCGTCGCCACGGCGCCGGCGCTGCTCGCGGGTGTGGGGGCGGGCGTGGCGCGGTCGCAGCTCCACGACTTCCGCGTCCGCGAAATCGACGTGCCGCTGCCGACGCTGCCGCCGGAACTCGACGGCCTGCGGGTGGCGGTCGTGTCCGACGTCCACCTCGGCAACTTCACGTCGGCCGCGACCCTGAAGCGCGTCGTCGAGGAGACCAGCCGGCTCGACGCCGACCTGGTGCTCCTCCCCGGCGACCTCATCGACAACGCCCTGTCCGACCTCGCCGCCGCGCTCGACGCCG
>DASPHQ010001265.1:0-4335 GCA_035629595.1 Urbifossiella sp.
CTGCCCGACCTGTCGTTCGCGTTCTTCGACCGGATGGTCATCTTCGACCACGTCGCCAAGACGATCTTGGTCGTCGCCCACGCCCGCGGCGACTCGCGCGCGAGCTACGACGCCGCGTGCGCGAGCGTGGACCGGCTCGTCGAACAACTGTCGCGGCCGGGGAAGGAACTGCCGCTGACGGACATCAACCCGACGAAGCCGGCCGCGCCGGGCCGGGGTGTGCTCGACCGCGTGGCGAGCAACTTCACCCGCGAACAGTTCGAGGGGATCGTCCGCCGGGCCGTCGAGTACATCAACGCCGGCGACATCTTCCAGGTGGTGCTGAGCCAGCGGTTCCGGGCGGAAACGACCGCCGACCCGTTCGACATCTACCGGGCGCTGCGGGTGGTGAACCCGTCGCCGTTCATGTTCTTCGTCCGGGCCGGCGGCTGCACGCTCGTCGGGGCGTCGCCCGAAATCATGTGCCGGGTGGACGGCGGCGAGATCACCAACCGCCCGCTCGCCGGCACTCGCGGCCGCGGCGCCACCCCCGACGAGGACAAGCAGCTGGCCGACGAGCTGGTCGCCGACCCGAAGGAGCGCGCCGAGCACATCATGCTCGTGGACCTGGCGCGAAACGACGTGGGCCGCGTCGCCGCGATCGGCAGCGTCAAGATTTCGGACCTGCTGACCGTGGAGCGGTACAGCCACGTCATGCACCTGTCGAGCACCGTCACGGGGAAGCTGCGCGACGGGCTGACGGCGTTCGACGCGCTGCGGGCGAGCCTCCCCGCGGGGACGCTGAGCGGGGCGCCGAAGGTGCGGGCGATGGAGGTGATCGACGAGCTGGAGCCGCACCGCCGCGGGCCGTACGGCGGGGCGGTCGGGTACGTGGACTTCAGCGGCAACATGGACACGTGCATCGCCCTGCGGACGATGGTGATCCGCGGCACGACGTGCGACGTGCAGGCCGGCGCCGGCGTGGTGGCGGACAGCGTGCCGGCCGCGGAGTATCAGGAAACGGTGAACAAGGCGATGAGCCTGCTGCGGGCGCTGGAAGTGGCCGAGACGCAGTTGTAGGAACCCCACTGAGCCGGCCCCGTCAGGGGTCGGAGCCTTCCCGCGCGGGTAGGCTCCGACCCCTGACGGGGCCGGCTCTGATTACACGAGCACCACCCATGCGCCTCTTCTCCCTTGCCGTCGTGGTGCTGTTCGCCGCCCTCGCCCCGGCGCAGCCGCGCTACACCCCCAAGACCGACCCCGCCCGCCTGGAGCGCCTCAAGAAAACGCCGCTGCCGAAGATCGACCGCCCCATCCTCCACAACACGCCCGAAGCAGACGCCGTCTGCGCCGCGCTCGAGGTATTCCCACCGGACAACCCGTGGAACACCCTCGTCACCGACTGGCCGGTTCACCCGCGGTCGAAGCAGATCGTCGCCACCGTCGGCGCCGAGAAGCCGCTGCGGGCGAACCCGGACATGGCGTTCGTGATCGTGCCGCCGGACCAGCCGAAGGTGCCGCTCCTGTCGCTGGAGTACAAGGACGAGAGCGACCCCGGCCCGTACCCCATTCCCGACATCATGCCGATCGAGGGCTGGCCGGCGTACTACACCCGCGACCGCAAACTGAAGGTGACGCTCCGCGACGTGCAGGAGAACACGCTGAAGGAAGAAGGCGACCGGCACGCGATCGTCGTGGACCCGGTCAACCGCAAGCTGTACGAGTTCTTCAGCACCCACCGCACCGCCGCCGGGTGGAAGGCGGCGCAGGCGTCCGTCTTCGACCTCGGCTCGAACAAGCTCCGCCCCGACACGTGGACCAGCGCCGACGCCGCGGGGCTGCCGATCTTCCCGGCGATCATCCGGCACGACGAGTTGCAGCGCGGCGTGATCGACCACGCCTTGCGGGTCACGGTGCGGCGCTCGAAGCGGGCCTACGTTTACCCGGCGACGCACTTCGCCAGTCGGCTCACCGACGCCGACCTCCCGCGGATGGGCGAGCGCTTCCGGCTGCGGCAGGACTTCGACACGTCGGGCTTCTCGCGGAACGTGCGGACGGTGCTGGAGGCGCTGAAGCGGTACGGGATGCTCGTCGCCGACAACGGCATCGAGTGGGGCATGAGCAGCACCGCCGACGACCGCGTGCCGGTGATGCACGAGGAGCTGCGCCGCGTGAAGGGGGCGGACTTCGAGGTGGTAGTTGCGCCAGTCGGGTACGTGGCGCCGCGGTAGGCGAGCGGCTCGGGGCCGGTAGCCGCGGGCTTCAGCCCGCGCCCACCTACGGCGTGTGACAAGGAGCGACGCGAATCGCTCCCCACAGCTCACGCGGGCTGAAGCCCGCGGCTACCGGCCCCGAGCAGAAGCCCGAGCCATCATCCTCAGCGCCGCAGCAGCCGCCACGACATCACGGCCCCGCCCGCGCCGAGTACGATGTTCGCCAGCCAGCACCCCAGCCCGAGCGGCAGCCGGCCGTCCTTCCCCATGTTCGAGCCCGCGAGCAGCAGCGGGTAGTAGACGCACACCGTCGGCAGGAAGCAGATCACGAACGTGCTGAGGTAGTCGGCCCGGTTCGCCCACAGGCCGACCGGGCAGCCGATCAGCGCGAACACCAGGCACCCCACCGCCAGCGCCGGCCGCATCCAGAACTCGGCCTCCACGTTCCGCACCTGCCGCTTCAGCCCGGCCAGGGGCGCTCGCAGGTTCAGCTGGTGCTGCAGCGTCGACTTCAGCTCGCTCACGTCGGTCGGCATCGGCGCCTTCTCGGCCGCGGCCAGGGCGGCCGCCTTCTCGTCGTACTGCCGCTCCAGCTCGGCCACCCGCGGGGCGAGCTCCTCCCACGACAGCGCCCCCGGCCGGGTGCGGGCGTCGGCCGGGTTCAGGAAGTCCGGCAGCTGGATTGGGTACGGGCTCGTGTCCGAGTTCGACCCGCGGATCGTCGGGTTGTCGAACACGAACCGGTCCGGCTCGATGTACAAGAGCCCGGCGTCGGCATCGACCCGCAGCTGTGCCTCGCGGGCCCGCACCACCATGTCGTAGCCGACGTAGCTCTCGTTCCCGTTCTTGTCGACCTCCTTCAGCCGCCGCTTCAGGACCACGTCGATGAGCCGGCGGCCCTGCACGTCGCGGACGAACAGCACGTACGGGAACGTCGGGTGGCGGAGGCAGCGGTCGCGGCGGAGCTGGTTGTAGATCACCTCCTCGGGGTCGCGCAGCACCTCCTCCTGCATCCGCTGCTGCGTCTGCGGGATGACGGCGTAGTACAGCGCCGCGGTCGCCACCGACGTGATGACGCCGAGCAGCAGCGCCGGCTTGAGGATGGTGGACAGGTGGACACCGGCGGCCTTGAGGGCGACGACCTCGTTGTCGTGGGCGAGCCGGCCGTACACGACGCACGCCGCGAACAGGGTGGTGGCGGGGATCGTGTACGGCAGCGTGCTCGGCACGAACAGCGGGATGATGGCGACGATCTGGGCGGGGCCGAGGCCGAGCTGGCTGGCCTGCTGGACGAGGCCGGCCAGGAGGAACAGGCCGGTGAGCGCCCCGAGCGCGAGCAGGAACACCCGCACCAGCTCGGCGAAGATCGTGCGGTTGAGGGTGGAGCCGAGCATCGTGTTTTGGTGTTTCGTGTTTGGTGTCAGGGCCGAAAGCCCACCCGCCGCGGCGGGTGGGCTTCGCCCGGTCAGGGTGCGACGGCCGGCGCCCCCCGCACTTCCCGCAACCGTCGAAGGCGCTCGACGATCAGCCGCGCCGGCTCGGTCACCACCGGCACCGGCTCGGGGCGGTAGCGGATCTCGCCGCCGTTCTCCTTCGTCATCCGAATGATGAACAGGTTCCGGCTCAGGAACGCCGACAGGTCGCCCACCGGCGTGTTCACCAGCCGCGCCAGGATCTGCGAACCCAGGGTGTAGAACTCGAACCGCACGTTGTCGCCGGTGATGTCTAGCTCGCCGGACCCGCCGACGCACACCGCCTTGCCGATCAGGTCGAGCTGCTCCACGTAGACGCGGTCGTCCTTGAGGCGGAACGCGGCGTGCGCCTCCTCGAACGCCGTGCGGTCCGGCGTCTGCAGCTTCAGCACCTTCATCAGGTCGAGCAGGACCGGCAGGTTGTACATCCGCCCGGTCGGCACGTCGAACCGGCCGGTCCCCTCCTGCGACCACCGGCCGGTCCGCGGGTCGTACCGGTTGAACACGCGCACCTGCGCCTGCGCCAGCCCCTTCAGGTCGGCGTCGGAGCCGAGGCGGTAGTGGCGGGCGACCTCCTCCAGCTGCACGTCGGTGGCGGTCAGCCACAGGTCGTAGCGGACCGGCTCGGTCATCACCACCCGCGCCTCGCCGCCGACGGTGCCGTGGAACAG
>DASPHQ010001266.1:0-3780 GCA_035629595.1 Urbifossiella sp.
AACTCCCGAGCGTCCGCGCCCGCCGGATCAAGACCCTGGAGGCCGAGCGGCGGAAGTGGGAGCGCGAGGAGGCCGAGGCGCTCGACACCCGCCGGTCGTGGTTCGCCGTCGCCCCCCTGACGCACAAGGTCGCCCGGCTGCTGGCGAACTACGCCGGCCTCAGCTTCTACCGGCGTTACCCGCTGGCCGAGTTCCCCCGGGCGGCGCCGGTCAGCACCTACGAGGGGGATATCGGCGTCTGGTCGGCGCTGGGCGACACGCCCGAAGAAGCCATCATCACCCCGGCCTACGCCCGCCTGATGGTCGGCCGCGGGTGCGTCCGGGCGGTCCGCCACGCCCGCCGGTGGCTCGCCCACCTCGACAACCGGCTGGGCTACGAGCGCGCCATGCAAGCCGCCGCCGGCGGGACCGTCGCCGACAAGACCGGGCCGGAGAAGGGCGGCGCGGTGAAGTGCTGGGCGTCGCCCGCGTTCGGCCGCGGGTGGGCGATCGTGCAGAAGGTGAACCGGGTTTCCGTCACCGTGCTGGACACCTGGGGGAACGGCGGCCGGGACTTCACGCGAACGATCCCGTTCGACAAGCTCGCCGGCGTCATGACCCGCGCCGAGGTGGACGCCGCCCGCGCCGCCGGCCGCCTCGACATGCACGGCGAGCGCGGGTTCATCCTCCGCGACACCCCGGCCCCGCAGCCCGAGCCGGCCCCCGCACCGCTGCCGTTCCGCCGGTCGGAATCCGGGTCGCTGATCCTCGACGCCCGCAGCATCCGCGAGGCCCGCGAGGAGCAGGAGCCCGAGGCCGCCGCCGCGTTCGCGGGCGGGGCGCTGTTCGCCACCGACTGACCACCGACCCCGCCGCAGTGGATGCCCGCCGGTTCGCTGCCGGCGGCGGGGGATGGGCCGCGAGGCCCGGCCAGTTACCACCCCGAGGAGCGACGATGCGCCCCGCCGACGACTCCCGCCGCCGCGGACTCCTCCGCCTGCGGCACCTCCGCGAACAGACCGAGGCGAAGGCCGAGGACATGGAGGCCCAGGCCGGGCGGTTCGCCCGCCTCGCCGACCCCGCGGCCGCGCCCCGCGTCGTGTCCGCGTTCAACCTGTTCCAGACGCCCGAGCCGCTGGCCGCCCGCCTCGCGGGGATGTTCCCCGCGTTCGGCCGGGTGCTCGAACCGTCGGCCGGGCTGGGCCGCCTGTACCGGGCCGTGCGGGCGCTCGACGCCGCGTGTCCGGTCGTGCTCGTGGACACCTCGGCTCAGTGCTTCCGCGAGCTGTACCACGCGACCGAGGGCGACCCGAACGCCGAGCTGCACGCCGCCGACTTCCTGAGCCTCACCCCGGAGCGGTTGGGGTTGTTCGACTCGATCGTGATGAACCCGCCGTTTAAGAACGGCACCGACGTCAAGCACGTCACCCACGCCCGGCGGTTCCTCGCCCCGGGCGGGCGCCTCGTGTCGCTGGTCGCCGCCGGCCCCCGCCAGCAGGCGGCGCTGATGGCGGCCGCGGACTCGTGGGAAGACCTGCCGGCCGGGTCGTTCAAGGCCGAGGGGACCAACGTGGCCGCAGCCGTCGTGACCTTCACCCACCGACCGGAGCCGACGTGAAGCCCCTCTCCCCGCTGTTCACCCGCTCGCGCTTCCGCGAGGCGGCGACCTCGATACCATGCACGCTGGACGGCGAGCCCGTCGGCGCGCTCATCCCCACCGAGACGCCGCAGGGCGCGGTGGGGTGGAAGCTGTGCTTCACCCGCCCGGAGAGCATCGCCGGCTGTACCGTGCCGGTCCGCTACACCCTGACCGCCACCGTCGTGGGGTCGGCCGACCTGCCCGGCCCGCTCGACCCGCCGTCGCCGGCCGAGCCTCCCGTTCCCCCGGACCTGTTCACGTGACCGCCTTCGGCTACCTCCGCCTGACCCGCGCCGACGAGCGCGACCCGCGCCGGCTGACCGCCGACCGGGCCGCGCTCGCCTACGCGCTGACCACCCACGGCTACCGCGGCTACACCCCCGGCCCCGTGCTCGAGGACGCGCCCGACCAGCTCACGCGCGCCGTCGCCGCCCGCCCCCAGGGGTTCCGCGTCGGCCGCCTCGCCGAGCCCGGCGACGTGATCCTCACCCCCACCGCCGGCCGCCTCGCGCGGTCCGTCGCCGAGCTGCGCGACACCCTCGAAGCCTGGCACGCCCGCGGCGTCACGGGGGTGATCCTCGACCTCAACCTCGACTACGCCCGGCCCGAGGCCCGGCAGGCGCTCGCGCTGATGGAGGCCGGGGCGCACCTGTGCCGGTCCATCGCGCGGTCGGACGTGCTGAACAACCTCACCGCCGACCAGGCCGCGATGCGGAACCGGTGGGGGTTGCAGGTATACGGCAAGCCGGCGAACCGCCGCGCGACCGTCGTCCCGGCCGAGATCGAGCTGGCCGCCCGGTGCGCGGCGTGGCACGCCGGCGGGGCCAGCTGCGAGCGGATCGCGCTGCAACTGACGCGCACCCGGGAGGAGCTGCCCGAGCGGCTGCGGAAGGGGCACCGCCGCGTCTGGTACAAGCGCTCGCCGTTCTGGACCGAGGAGAAGGTGAAGAAGATGATCAAGAGCTACCACGTCGTCGCCGACCTGTACGCCCGCGGGGTCGTGAAGCGCCCGCGGACGCTGAAGGCCGCCGAGTTCACGTTCCCGACCGCCGAGCCGACCCACTTACCCACCCGGAGCGGTCGGTGAGGAGCCAGTCACCGCCCCGGCGGCCGCCCACGCCGATGGTCGCTACGGCGGCGGCGTGGGTCTCGGCCGAATCGACCATGCACCAGGGGTCACCGGGTTCGGGCGGCACCTACCGGTCAAAACCGCCCCGATTCCGCTCGCTCCCCGGCCGGCTGGCGACCACGCAGTTTCGGGGCGGTTTAGATTGTGGCGTTCCTTTGCGCGGGGATTCCGGACCAGTCCGGAAGGCGGGCGGCCGGGTCACTTCTTCTTCGGCTTCTTCGGGGCGGGCTTCACGGCGGCTGGGACGACCTCGGCCGGCTGCTCGGTGAACTCCGTACAGGACACCCCCAGCACGCCGGCAAACTGGAGGACCAGCGGCCAAGCCGGCTCGTTGTCCCCGTTCTCAAGCCGGAGGATCGTGTTCAAGTGCAGCCCGGCCTGCTCGGCGAGGTGCGTCTTCGACCAGCCCTTTTTCTCCCGCAGCTCCTTGAGCCGCTTCCCGAACGCTGACTTCTTGTTATCGCCACGGCCGGCCATGCGCCCGCCCTCATATTCACCAACTGTGTTGACTTCACCACAGTTGGTGATAGTATGCGTCATCACCACACTTGTTGTACATCAGGTGTGGTGAGTCCACAAGCTCTCGCAGTGATCGGGGGTCATCCCCGATCGCGGCCAAGGCCGGCCCTGACGATTACGCAGCCCGACCCATGAACCCCCGCGGCGGTCGCGGTGCGCCCAACCCGCCGCAGCGCCGGGTTCCGCTGCTGCATGGCCTGAACGAGACGCCATATGTCACCGCCCACTACTACCCGCCGCTGCCGCCCCCAGGCCGACCGCGACGCTGCCCGCGTCCGCATCCGCCGGGAGCGGGTCGTACCGCTCGCCGCCCTCGCCGGCCAGCCGCTCGACCTCGAAGGCCGCACCTGTTACCCGACGCTGCCCGTCCTGACCCGCTGGGGGGTCGAGGGCCGGCGCGGCGTGTTCCTCGACCTGACCCGCTTCGACCGCGTGACGGACCTGGTGACGAGCCGCGAGGCCGTCGCCCGGTTCGTGGCCGAGTGCGACGCCGTGTTCTGGGCCGACTACCTGG
>DASPHQ010001267.1:0-2932 GCA_035629595.1 Urbifossiella sp.
GACGCCGAAGTCCTCAAGGCCGTCCGCCTCAGCCCCGCCGACGGCCCCGGCCTCCTCGCCTACCTCAAGCTCCGCACCACGTCCGAAGCCGACCAGGGGAAGATCGCCGAGCTCATCAGCCGGTTCGGCGCCGACAAGTTCGAGGACCGCCTCGCCGCCGCCGCCGCCGCCGAGAAGCTCGGCCCCCTCGCCATCAGCCCCCTCCGCAAGGTCGCCGAGGACAAGGACAAGAAGGCCGACCCCGAGATCGCCTACCGCGCCGGCATCGTCCTCAAGAACCTCCAGAAGGTCGATCACGCCAAGGTGTCCGCCGCCGCCGTCCGCGGCGTCGCCAGGCTGAAGCCGCCCGGCGCCGCCGCGGCGCTGCTCGGCTTCCTCCCGCTGGCCGACTCCGACGCCGTCGCCGACGACATCCGCACGGCGCTGAAGGAGCTGGCCGTGGCCGGCGGCAAGGCCGAGCCGGCGCTGGTCGCGGCCCTGACGGACGAGTCGGCGCTGCGGCGGACCGCGGCGGTCCTGGCGCTGGTCGAGGGCGGCCCGGACGGGCAGCGCGTCCGCGTCCCGGACGCGCTCGACGCGGTCAAGGCCGCCGTCCGCCGCGAGCCGGACGCCGAGGCGAAGTTCCGCGGCCTGTGGGCGCTGGCGCACACCACCCGCGAGAAGGAGTTCGTGCCGGACCTCATCGCCCTGATCCCGACGCTGCCGCGCGGCCGCCTCTGGCAGCTCGAGGACTTCCTGCTGCGGCTGGCCGGCGAGCACCCGCCCGGCGGCCGCTTCGGCAAGACCGACGAGAGCCTGGCGAAGGCCCGCGACGCCTGGGCCGGGTGGTGGGCGAAGGGCGGCGTGGACCTGGCCCGGGCCGACCTGACGCCGCGGGTGCAGGGGCTGACCGACGTGGTGGTGCAGGACCTGAACTTCGGCCGCAGCACCGTGTACACCCTCGGCGCGGACCTGAAGGAGGTGTGGCGGCTCAAGGGCGAGAACCAGTCGATGCTGGCCGACGTGCGGATGTTGCCCGCCGGCCGGGTGCTGCTGGTCGAGCAGAACTTCCGGGTGACCGAGCGGGACAAGGCCGGGACGGTCGTCAACACCTTCCACGGCCAGCAGCCGATCGCCGCCGACGTGATGCCCAACGGGAACTGGCTGGTGGTGGGCCGGTCCACGATCACCGAGGTGCGGCCGGGCAAGGCCGGGGGCGTGGTGACGGTGGTGAAGGCGTACACCCGCCCGCCGCCGCAGGTGCAGCCGCAGCCGAACCCGCTGCCGCGGCCGAACATCTACGACGTGGTGGCCGGCGCCCGCCTGCCCGGCGGCGAGGTGGTGTTCCTCACGTCGGCGCTGCAGGGGCCGAACCTGTTCCGGCTGGACGAGAACCTGAAGCAGGTGGGGACGCCGCTGGAGATCGGCCGGTTCCCGAACACGGTGATGGTGGGGATCGACGTGACGCCGGCGGGGAAGCTGCTGGTGTGCCACCCGACCCAGGTGGCGGAGTACGACCTGAAGGACGGCAAGCGGGGCTGGACCTACGACATCCAGAGCCCGACGTCGGTGCAGCGGCTGGTGAACGGGAACACGCTGATCGCGTCGCCGAACGGCGGCCGGGCGGTCGAGGTGACGCCGGACCGCGAGGTGGTGTGGGAGTACCGCGACCCGGCCGGGCTGTCCATCGCCCGCGCCTACCGGCGGTGACGAGATCGTGACGTGGCGAGCCGACCGCCGTGAGGCGGCGGGTGACGTTCCCACATCGGTCACGAACCCGGTGACGTATTCTCCCTCTCCCCCGCCGCGGCCGCGACGGGGGAGAGGGGACCAAACCACCGACCCGCGGCGGACGCCCCCCGGCCGGGCGCGGGTTCGGATCGATCGCAAAGAATTACTACCATCCGGTATTACTCCCCGAGCGCCTCGTACCAGGCGCGGTACGGGGTGTTGACCGCCATGCGCCGGTTGTAGTCCGGCGCGCCGTCGGTCCACCACACGGGGCCGCGCTCGCCGAGGCCGGTCTTGGCGTCGTTCACCCGCTTCCGGGCGGCCGCGCGCCCGGCGGCCGTCGCCCCGGACGCCTTGCGGAGGGCCGAGCGGGCGGCGGACAACTGCGCCACGAGGCGCACCCGCTCGCCCTCCGGGAGGTCCGGGTCGGACATCCGCCACAGCCGACCCCGGACGACGAAGTACCGGCCGTCGGGGGTCGCGGGGTACGGCGGCTTCCGGGTCATGGGGCGCCTCGGCGGTGCGGCCTGCCACTTGCTGGGCACGTTCGGTGCCCCGACCGCAAACTCCCCAGCACCCGTGAGGACCACCATGAGTCAGCAGAAGGAACCGAAGGGGCCGATGAAGCCGCAGTCGCAGCCGAAGCCCGGCCTCGACTCGGCGATGGACCCGAAGCCGCGGTACAAGGCGCCGCTCTACAAGGGGGCGGACAAGCTGAAGGGCAAAGCCGCCCTCATCACCGGCGGCGACTCGGGAATCGGCCGGTCGGTCGCAGTCCTGTTCGCCCGCGAGGGGGCGGACGTGGCGATCGTGTACCTCGCCGCCGAGCAGTCGGACGCCGAGGAGACGAAGGCGGCGGTCGAGGAGGAGGGCCGGAAGTGCCTCCTCCTCCCCGGCGACGTGACGGACGCGGCCTTCTGCCGCGGCGCCGTCGAGAAGACGGTCGCCGAGTACGGCCGGCTCGACGTGCTGGTGAACAACGCCGCCTACCAGCAGACGCAGGAGAAGCTGGAGGACGTGACCGACGAGCAGTTCGACCTGACGTTCCGCACGAACATCTACGGGTACTTCTACATGGCGAAGGCGGCGGCGGCGTACCTGCCGCGGGGCGGGGCGATCGTGAACTGCGGGTCGATCACCGGGCTGGAGGGGAACAAGACGCTGATCGACTACGCGGCGACGAAGGGGGCGATCCACGCGTTCACGAAGTCGCTGGCGCAGA
>DASPHQ010001268.1:0-2454 GCA_035629595.1 Urbifossiella sp.
CGACCCCGCTGGCGCGGGTCGTCGGGCTGCCCGACCAGGACGCGTTCCGGGTCGAGCTGACCGGCGACCTGGCCGACCGGTTCAAGCCGGTGAGCGCGGCCGACGCGGCGACCGGCGGGCGGGTGCTGCGGCTGCTGCTGCGCCCGGCCCCGGACGCCGACCGGCTGCGCGGGTTCGAGTACCCGGCGCCGCACTCGCGCCTCCTCGGCCTGATCCGGCAGGACCTCGCCGGCACCGCCGGGTACACCCGCTCGGTGGTGGCGTCCGTACCGGGCACGTCGTTCCTCGACCTGGCCCGGGTCGGCAAGATCACGGTCCGCGGGGCGACGCCGACCGCGACCGTCGCGCTCGACTGGGACCAGTACTACGTTGCGACGTACCGGCTCGTGGTGACCGGGCGGGAGCCGGCGGACGAGGCGCTGCGGGTGGTGCTGGGGGCCGACGGGCACCCGCTCCACCCCGCCGCGGCGGTGCGGTTCACCGACCTGGAGCCGCAGCTGTGCGACCTCCGCGCCGCGACCGGGGGCCTCGCCCCGGCCGCGGCGCTGCCGCCGCTGGACCGGGCGGTCGGGGACGCCGCGCTTAAGGCGGCGCGGGCGGTGGCGGAGGGGCAGGCGCAGGGGTTCGTGGGGGGGCGGGCGGCGGACGAGGAGTCGGCCCGCGAGGCCGAGCGGGCGCGGATCAAGGCGTTCTACGAGCGCGAGATTCGCAACACCCCGCGGGAGGCCGAGAAGCGGGCCAAGGCCCAGGACCGCGACCGCGACCTGGCGCAACTGCCGGCCCGGTTCGCGGTGAGCGCCAACCTCGAACTGGTGTCGTTCCAGGAGATCGTTGTGCCGGCCGCGCGGTACGACGTGTCGGTCGGCGGGCGGCCGACCGGGCACCGGTTCCGGCACGACCCGGTGGCCGGCACCGTCCGGGCCGACCCGTGCCGCCGGTGCGGCCACGGGGCCGACGCCCGGGAGTGGGTCCACTGCCCGGCCGGCGACCACCTGGAGTGCGCCGCGTGCGACTCGGTCGCCGGGTGCGGGGCCGACGGGTGCCGCGCCCGCGGCTGCCGCGACCACCTGTTCACGTGCGCCGAGCCCGGGTGCGGGGAGCGGCGGTGCGGGGCGCACGCCCGGGCGTGCGCCCACTGCCCGCGGGCCGACCGGTACTGCGCGAAGCACATCGAGGCGGGGGCCGACGGGGCGCCGATCTGCGCCGCCTGCCGCGGCGTGTGCGACGGGTGCGGCGAGTTCTTCCCGACCGTCGAGTTGGGGGCGTGCGTGGCGTGCGGGGTGAAGGCCTGCCGCGACCACCGCCGGGTGTGCGACGGGTGCGGCGGGTTCGTGTGCGCGGCGCACGGGGCTGCGGTGGCCGGCCGGCACGGGGTGCGGTGCCCGGCCTGCCGCGGCGAGTGCGCCCGCTGCGGGCCGGACGTGGCCCACGCGGCCGACGACCTTGCGGGCTGCACCCGGTGCACCCGGCAACTGTGCGCCCACCCGGCCCACCGGTTCCGGTGCGTCGCCAGCGGCGACGTGCTCTGCCCCGTCCACAAACTCGACACCGCCGACGGCCCCGGCTCGCCGGCGTACTTCGGCGTGTGCCGGACGTGCGATGTCGCGGCCCCGACCCGGACCCCGGCGGTCCGCCTGGCCGGGCTACGGCCGTGCGCCCGCTGCGCCCGTCCGGACGCCCTCCACTGTACCGCCCTCGGCCACGCCCGGACGTGCGACCAATGCGGCGACGCGGTCTGCCCGGCACACGCGGTCGCTCTCGGCGGCGGCGGGGTGGCGTGCGACCGGCCCGAGTGCTCGGCGGCCTGCGCCGCGTGCCACGTCGTGTTCGCCGCCGGGCGGCTGAAGAGGTGCGCCGACTGCGGCCGGCGCCACTGCCCGGAGCACCGGGCGGTGTGCGACGGGTGCGGGAAAGGGTTCTGCCCCGACCACCTGCACGACGCCGGCGGCGGCCGGCGGATGTGCGCCGCCGACGCCGCCCCGTGCGTCGAGTGCGCCGCCGGCCAGCCGTGGTACCCGAAGGCCGAGGTCGGCGGGTGCGCGGCCTGCGGGAAGGCCGTGTGCCGGGCGCACCAGCGGCGGCCGGACTTCGGCGACGGGGGGTACTGCGCCGCCGACGCGGCGACGCTAGCCGCCTGCTCCGGGTGCGCCCGCAAGGGGCCGGTCGCGGCCCGGGTCGCGTGCGGATGCTGCGGCACGGCCCTCTGCCCGAAGTGCTACACCCGCCCGTCCGACCCGGCCTGCCGGTTCTGCCAGCGGCTGTACGGCCGGACCCCCGCGCCCGCCCCGCCGCCGGCCTGGGCCGAACGGCTGGCCGGCCCGCCGCCGGCCGACTTCCCGGACGTGACGTGGCGGCGGCTGACCGCCGGGGGGTTCGCGTTCGCCGCCTACGACCCCGGGTCGCCGGCGCGGCTCGAGTACCTGCTCGTCACCCCCGGGGGCGGGTTCTTCCGTC
>DASPHQ010001269.1:0-2997 GCA_035629595.1 Urbifossiella sp.
AGGCTAACCGACGTGCGAACCGCTGTCAAACCGCGCGCGGCAGTCACCATGCCTCGGTCCGGCGGCCAACTCGGGAACCGGGTTGACTAGTATACGTCCGTTCCGTATGATGCGGCCGAGGTGTCGGGGGGTGACCCCGCCGGCGTTCGCCCGCGGCCCGGACCGCGGCAACCGTTCCGGCGTTCGGCGTTCTTCGGCCCCCGGCCCAGAGTCCCCAAACCGCGATCCGCGCGGTTAATCCCCCGTTTACCGGGGTGTCGGGGGGCGGTCGTCCGGGCGACCGTTGCGGGGTGAAAACCACGCGAACCCCACGACAGACACGCGCGGACCGGAGGGGCAGAGCGCGCCGGAACTCGACACCACGCCACCGACGGTCGTCGGCCCGCGCAGCGATGCGCGACCGACGGCCGCCGGTCGGCGTTTACCGTCGCCGCCCCCTCCACCAACCCACAGTCGTGCGGAACGCGACCCCCACCACCCGCCAACGCCGCGCGGAGCTACGAGGTGAGTTCGGGGATCGCCCGGCCGTGGTCCACGATCGGCGTCGGGCGGCCGTTGAAGTCCTTGATGAACGTCCGGGCGTAGTCGATCCCCAGGTGGTGATAAATCGTCGCCAGGAAGTCGCCGGGGCCGCACACCCGGTCGATCGCGTCCTCGCCGCGCTTGTCGGTGGCGCCTACGAACCGGCCGGTCGAAATCCCGCCGCCCGCCCAGATGTTCGAGAAGCCGCGCGGCCAGTGGTCGCGGCCGGGCTGCGTGGTGCCCGCGGGGGCGCTCGCGTCGCCGGCCCCGGTGCTCGCCGCGTAACTGATCTTCGGCGTCCGCCCGAACTCGCCGGTCACCACCACCAGCACCCGCTTGTCGAGCCCGCGCTGGAACACGTCCTCGATCAGCGCCGACACCGCCTGGTCGTAAGCCCCGGACCGGAACCGCATGGCGTCGAACACGTGCATGTTGACGGCGTGGTCGTCCCAGTTCTGCACCCGGCCGCACAGCGGGCCGCTCAGGCTCGTCGTCAGCACGTCCACGCCGGCCTCCACCAATCGCCGCGCCAGGAGCAACTGCTGGCCCCAGGCGTTGCGGCCGTAGCGATCGCGGGTGCGGGCGTCCTCGCGGGTCAGGTCGAACGCCACCTTCGTCTGCGGGTTCGTCAGCAGCGCCAGCGCCTGCGTCTCGAACTCGTCGAGCGCCGCCAGGTCGCGGGCCTGGTCGAAGCTGCGGTCGAGCGTGTCGAGCCGCTGCCGCAGCGTCGAGCGGCGGCCGAGGCGGCGAACCTCGTCGGCGTCGGTCAGGCCGATGTTCGGCACCGAGAACGACGGGGCGCTCGGGTCGCCCGAGACGACGAACGGCGAGTACGTGTCGCCCAGGTACGCCGGCCCGTTGTACTCCAGCGGCGGGTTGATGCCGACGTAGGCGGGAAGCGCCGTCGGCCGCGGGCCGCGCTGGGCGAGGAGGTAGTTCGACACCGCCATCCAGTCGGGGTACTTGGGCTTCGGCTTGTCGCGCGTGTCGGGGTCGCCGCTGAGTAGCTGCATCGACCCGGCCGGGTGGCCGCCGGCCGACTGCCGCATCGACCGCAGCACCACCAGCTTGTCGGCGATGGCCGCCTGCCGCGGCATCAGCTCGGTGAACTGGAGACCGGGCACCTTGGTCGCGATCAGGTTGAAGGGGCCGCGGTACTCGCTGCCGGAGTCGGGCTTCGGGTCGTAGGAGTCGAGGTGTGACAGCCCGCCCGGCTGCCACACCATGATGACCGCTTTCCGCTCGGAGGGCGGCGCGGCGGGGGTCTGGCTGCGCAGCTTGAGGATGCCGGGGAGGCTCAGCGAGGCGAACCCCGCCAGGCCGGTCTGCAGGAACGCGCGCCGGCCCGCGGCGCCGAAGCGAACCGGCCCGCGGCAGTTCAGGTCGGGAGGCGTCATTTCTTCTCCGCGGGCCGGACCCGGATCGTGAACGGTTCGCACACAATGATGTCGGCAATGTCACGCGGCTGGGCCGCGTCCTTCGCCCGGGTGAGCTGCTGCCGCGTGGCGGTGAGGGCGTCGGTCGCGGCCTTCATGCGGGCGGTCGTCGCCGTGAGGGTCCGCGTCATCTGCTCCTTCTTCTCGGGCGGGGCGCGCTGGGCGTCGTCGGCCACGCGCTTCACCTCGGCCTCGAGCGCCTTCACCTCGGCCTGCATCTTCAGCGACACGGCCTCGACCTTCGCCACCACCTCGGGCTGGTGGCGGTACTTGACCACGCCGCCGCCGAGGAACGAAACGCGGTACTCGCCCGGGGCCACGTTCAGCGCCTTCAGGTCGAGCACTACTTCGGACGTGTCGGCCTGGATCGGCAGGTCGAAGGCCGGAGCCTTGTCGAAGCCCGCGCCGACCGCCCGCACCTGAATCTTGTCGCCGGAGAACTCGCTCGTCCGCCGGTGAACCAGCGGCACCGTGAGCTTCGTGCCCGCTGTCGCCTCCAGCACGGGCGACTTCGCCGCGATGGTCAGCGGGGCGAGGTCGATGCCGCTCACGGACACCGGCACGTCGGCCAGCAGCCGCGGGCTGGGGATCTCGCCCCACGAGTCGGGGATCGGCCACGCCACCGTCGCCACGCGGCACGGGCGCGTGACCGCCTTCCCGGCCACGGTCGCGCGACCGACGAACGCGGCGTTGGCGTACCCGCGGGGTGCGTCCGCGCGGGCGGTGACGAGCATCAGGCCGCGCGACTGCCCGGCGGGAATCTTCAGCCCGTGGGCCGTCACCCCCGGCGGCAGGTTGTCCATCGCCAGCTCGATGTCGCCGTCGAACCCGTCGCGCCGCAGGACCACGACCTCCAGTGCCATCGTCGCGCCGCCGCGCAGAGCGATCGGCTTCGACAGCGCGTTGCGGTCCCCATTGCGGAGCTCCATGTGGAGCGGCCACGCCACCAGCGCGAAGTCTGGCGCCGCGCGGCGGATCACCAGCCGGTACGTGTGGCCGGGCTCGCTGCGCGTGCCGCCGAACAGGTCGGTGAGTTGCA
>DASPHQ010001270.1:0-4946 GCA_035629595.1 Urbifossiella sp.
GTCGGCGGCGCGGACCGTGCCGGACAGGGCCGCGAGCGCGGCGAGGGCGTAGGCGGGGCGGAGCGGCATGCAAGGCTCCAGGCGGCGGGCAAAGCGGTCGAACGGGCGCGGAGGAGGGCGCGCAGGCGGGCGGGCAATTCATCACCAGTATAATCTCGCCGCCGGCCGTCGCCAGAGCGTTTCCGAAAAACCCGTCGACGCAACCGGCGGCTTTCCGGGTGACAACCCCCCGTGCGGGGTGCTACCTTCGGAGTGTCCCCCCCGCCTGGACCGCACCATGTTCACCCCCACCCCCGACGACACCGTCATCGACCGGACTGAGCCGTTCACGTCCGGCGCCCGCCTCGGCTGGTGGGGCGGCTACGTGCTCCTCGTGCTGATGGCGTTCTGCTTCGGTGTCTGGACCGGTAACCAGCGGCCGCGACCGCAGGAGCAGGCGGCAGCCCCCGCGCCGGCGCCGGCGGAGAAGGCCGACCTCAAGGTCGATCCGCCGCCGGAGTCGAAGAAGGAGCTCACCCCCGAGCCGAAGAAGGCGCCCGAGCCGAAGCCGGAACCGAAGCTGCCGGAGGCGAAGAAGATGCCCGAAGTGGTGACTCCGGAGGCGAAGAAGATGCCGGAGGTGGTAGCGCCGGAGCCGAAGAAAACTCCAGAGCCGAAGGCGTCGCCGATGGTCAAGGAGGTGCTGTTCGTGAAGGAGGTGCTCCCGATCTTCAAGGCGAAGTGCACCATCTGTCACGGCGACACCAAGTTCCCCAAGCAGGATCTCGACCTGCGGACCGTGGCGAGCATCACCAAGGGCGGCGACGGCGGGGCGGGCGTGAAGGCGGGCGACCTGAAGGCCGGCACCGTCTGGGCGAGCATCGAGGACGGCACGATGCCGCCGCCGGACAAGACGCAACTGACGGAGGCGGAGAAGGCGATCATCCGCAACTGGATTCTGTCCGGGGCGAAGTGATCGACGGAATCGGGGGAGTCAACCGGCGTGTCGGCCCGTCGCGCGGCGGGGCGGCACGCCGGTTGCTCATTTGCGGGCCGTTCCCCCGTCCCTTTCCGGTGCCCGCGCGATGACCGAAGCTCCGACCGCCCCGCTCCGCGTGTTGTGCGTGGACGACCACCCCGACACGGCCGAATCGCTCGGCACGCTCCTGTCGCTCAACGGCTACCACGTCGAGACCGCGACCGATGGCGAGAAGGCGCTCGCCCGCGCCCCCGGCTTCCGGCCGCAGGCGTGCGTCCTCGACATCACCATGCCGGGGATCGACGGCAACGAACTGGCCCGCCGGTTCCGGGCCGAGCCGGGCGGTGGCGACCAGCTCCTCGTGGCGTTGACGGCACTCGGCGACTACCCGTCGCTGGAGCGGATGGCGGACAGCGGCTTCGACCTCCACTTCGCCAAGCCGGTCGAGCCGGCCGAGCTGTTCGCGGCGCTCCGCGAGTTCGCCCGCACCGGCCGCCCCGGTGCCGTGAACGGGGGTGCGTCGTGATCGACCTCCCCCCGGAGATGGCCCGACACTTCCGCGATCGCACCGGCCGCGTCGACCTGCGCGCCGTCGTGCGGGCGCCCGACGACGTGCTCGTGGACCTGGCTCGCGACCTGACGCCCGACGAGCGGGCGCGGCTGTACCTGCAGATGCGGACGCTGCGGGTCGGGTTCGTGGAGTCGCTGGCCGCGGGTGCCGCCGGGTTCGACGTGGAGTACGAGCGGCGGCGGCTCATGCGGCTGCTCGAAGTCGCGGACGAGGCAGAACTCGCGGTCGGCTCGCCGGCCTGAACCTCACTTTCGCCCCGAGAGCAGCCATGCCGTCCACCTCTTCCGTGTGGCAGAGCGTCGGCGACGCCGCCGCGTTCCACTCCGCGATCCCCGCGTCCGCCGACGTGTGTGTGATCGGCGCCGGCATCGCCGGAATGTCCGTGGCGTACTCGCTGGCCCGCCTCGGCAAGCGCGTCGTCGTGCTCGAGGCCCGCGGCGTCGGCGCCGGCATGACCTCCGTCACGACCGCGCACCTCGCCTCCGTCCTCGACGACCGCTACTACCGCCTGATCGAGGTCCGTGGCGAGGAGACGGCCCGGCGCGGTGTGCAGGCCCACGCCGCGGCGATCGACTTCATCGAGGAGAACGCCGCCCGCGAGGGGATCGACTGCGGCTTCAAGCGCCTCGACGGCTACCTCGTCGCCGCGTCCGAGAAGGACCACGACGAACTCGACCGCGAGTTGGAGGCGGCGCGAACGCTGGGCGTGTCCGTGGAGCCGCGGCAGGTCGCGCCGGCGTTCGGCGGCGGGCAGTGCCTCCGCTTCCCGCGGCAGGGGCGGTTCGAGCCGATGGCCTACCTGCAAGGGCTGGCGCGCGCCGTCGTGAAACTTGGCGGCACGATCGTCACCAACGCCCGCGCCGAGGCCGTCGAGGACGGGAGCCCGTGCAAGGTCACCGTCCGCGGCGGCGAGTTGCGGGCGAACGCCGTGGTGGTGGCGACCAACTCGCCGTTCAACGACCGCTTCGCCATCCACACCAAGCAGTACCCGTACATGACCTACGTCGTCGGGCTGCGGGCCAACCTCGCGGCCGTGCCGGACGCGCTGGTGTGGGACACCATCGACCCGTACCACTACGTCCGCCAGGCGGGGAAGCCGGACGCGGCCGGGTTCGACACGCTCATCGTCGGTGGCGAGGACCACAAGACCGGCCACGCCGACGACGGTGACGAGCGGTTCGCGAAGCTGGAGGAGTGGGCGCGCAAGACGTTCCCGCAGGCCGGCGAGGTGACGCACCGCTGGGCCGGGCAGGTGCTCGAAACCGGCGACGGCCTCGGCTTCATCGGCCGCAACCCGGGCGACACGAACGTCTACGTCGTCACCGGCGACTCGGGCATGGGGATGACGCACGGCAGCATCGCCGGCATCCTGATCCCTCGGCTCATCGCGTCGGGCTCGCACCCGTGGGAGGCGGTGTTCGCCCCCGGCCGCACGCCCGTCCGCACCGCGGGCGAGTTCCTCCAGGAGAACGCCGACGTGGCGCTCCAGTACGCGGCGTGGCTCAGCGGCGGCGACGTGAAGTCGGCCGACGAGATCGAGCCCGGCTGCGGCGCGGTCATCCGGTCGGGGTTGTCGAAGCTGGCGGTCTACCGCGACGACAGCGGGAAGCTGCACGCCTGTTCGGCGAAGTGCCCGCACCTGGGGGCCGTGGTGCAGTGGAACGACGCCGAAAAGACGTGGGACTGCCCGGCGCACGGGTCGCGGTTCGACTCGCGGGGGAAGGTGATCCAGGGGCCGGCGAACGCGCCGCTGGAGCGGACGGAGTTGAAGTAGGTGCGATGACAACAGAGCCGGCCCCGTAAGGGGTCGGAGCGTCCGACGCGCGTCAGACGCTCCGACCCCTTACGGGGCCGGCTCTGTAGCTTCATGACCTAGCGCACGATCAGACGCGGCGCCGGCGCCAGCGGCGGCAGACACACCGCCCCGTAGCCCGTCTCGCAGTCGTGGCCGCGACTTCCCAGGTCCAACGCCCGCGAGGTCACGTAGTCGCGCACCTGCGCCGCGCTCCAGTGCGGGTGCCGCGACCAGCAAAGCGCCGCGACCGCCGCCGCCTGCGGCGTCGCGCACGACGTGCCGCTGAACGGCATCCAGCGGATGTACGTCCCGAACGGCACCGGCGCCACCACGTCCGGCTTCGGCCGCGTCGAGTTCGGGCCGCACGCCGAGTACGAGGTGCGCATCCCGTCGTGGCCGATCGCCCCGACCGTAATCACCTCCGGGCCGTCGCCGGGGAATGGGATGCTGCCGGCCAGCCGGCAGTCGTCGAGGTAGGCGTACAGCGAGTTCATGTGGAAGCGGCCCGCCTTGCCGGCCGTCTGCTTCACGCGCACGGCGTACTGCTGCGGGTAACCCGCCGGCGTGAACCGAGCCGACACGCTCTTGGGCTCCGTCCGCTCCTTGTACGTCACGTCCGGGGCCGGCAGGCCGGTCGTCGGGTCGATGACCTCCACGACGTACTTCGCCTCCGGGTCCGACCAACACATCTCCAGGTAGACACGTTCCGTTCCCCAGGGGGAGACGCCGTTGATCGGCCCCTTGTCGGACCAGCGGTGGTAGCCGTCGGGACCGGGCTCGAAGGTGCCGGCCCAGTGACGCTGGGCGGTGTTGCCGGCGCAGGAAAAGAAGAGAACGTCGCCCGGTTTCGTCCCGTCGCCGAGTATTTCTGTTAGTTTCTTGTGGACCGGGCCGTTACCTTCGCCGTCGCTCCAGCTCGGCTTCACCACCGAGCAGGTCACGATCGTCGCCCCCTGGGACTTCGCCCAGCGCACGGCGTCGAGAAATGACTCGGGCCGGTCGGCGTCCCAGTTGGCAACCAGCATCCGCGCGCCGGGGGCGATGGCGTGGGCGACCTCGCCGCACAGGATGCCGTGCTGGCTGTCCTTGTACTCCATGTTGGCGTCGGTCCGGGACGACCGGGCGAGCAGGCCGGTGGGCAACGACTTGCCGATCTGATCCTTGTACCCGCGCCAGCCGCTGTCGAGGACCGCAATAGTGACGCCCTCGCCGCGAACCCCTGAGCGGTGCCAGCCGAGCACGCCGAGGCGGGTGAGGTGGTCGGCACGGTCCCGCGGCATCCGGTCGTCGCGGTTGTTCGCCCAGGCCGGCACCTCGTCGGTGGCGGGTGCGGGCGTGGCGACGAGCGCAACGACCAGCACGACTCCGGCGGCAAGGGTCGGGGTTCGCATGGGGTGGTTCGGCGAGTTCTGACGGTGGGTGGGTTCCCGGCGCCTGCCGGCAATGGTAACATCTGGGCGGTGGGGTTGGAAAGGGGCTAGTCGCACCTCTCCTCCCTTTTGAACCCCGCCGGCCAGGGATGGTTCCGGTTTTTCGAGGAATGCATGGCGCTGTCCCGGACCCGCCTGACGGCCATCACCGCGCTGGTGCTCGTCGGCCTCGCGGCCTGCGTCACCATCACG
>DASPHQ010001271.1:0-6502 GCA_035629595.1 Urbifossiella sp.
CCGCCGGCTCCACGAGAACGCAGCCGGGTTCCGCACCGGTCTGGCTCGCCACGGCATCACACCCGCGGGAAGGGACTACATCGTACCCGTGATCGTCGGTCAGGACGAACCGTCGGTCCGCGCTGCGACCGAACTCCAGGCCCGCGGATACGACGTTCGGGCGATCCGTCCGCCGACCGTCCCCGCGGGAACCTGTCGGCTCCGCGTGTCGGTCCACGCCGACCACGACCCCGCCGTGCTGTCCCAACTCGCCGACGCCATCGCCGGGGTGCTCCGACCGTGACCGGTTTCGTCGTCGTCGGCACCGACACCGACGCGGGAAAGACCGCGTTTTCCCTGCTATTCCTGGCCGCGTTCCCCGATTCGTTCGCATACTGGAAACCCGTCGAGACCAGTGATTCGGACGCCGAGAAGGTCGCCCGCCTGGTACCGCGGGCCGTGGTGCTCCCGCCGCTGGCCCGGTTCGCGGAACCCGTCGCCCCCGTCCTAGCGGCTCGGCGGGAAGGGCGGCCGATGCCGGGCGTCGCCGACATCCTTTCGGCCCGTCCCGTGTGTGACCGCCCGCTGCTCGTCGAGACGTTCGGCGGTCCGCTTTCGCCGCTGACTGACGACGTGCTGCAACTCGACCTGATCCGTGCGTTCGCGCAACCGGTGGTGTTGGTGTCGGCGTCGGCGATTGGCGCCGTGGCGCGGACGCTTCAGGCGGCCGCCGCACTCGAAACGGCAGGAATCCGCCCGGCCGCGGTCGCACTACTCGGCCCCGACGATGCCTTCGCGCGCGAACAGATCGAGCGACGGCTCGGCGGCGCGGTCGTCCGCTGTATCGAGTTGCCGACCGGTGCGTGGACCTCGGAGGCGATCGCAGGTGCCGCGGAGCGAGCCCGACCAGCGCTGTCCGCGATCGATGCCGTGGTACGAACCCCGCAGTCGATTGCCGACCGTGAGGCCGACTTCGCAGCAACCGACGCTCGCGCCGTGTGGCACCCGTACACCCCGTTGCAGACCCCCGACGCCCCGCTGCCGGTCGTCGCCGCCGACGACGAGTTCCTGACCCTCGCCGACGGCCGCCGGCTGATCGACGGCATTTCGTCGTGGTGGACGATCCTCCACGGCCACCGCCCGTCCGCGATCATGCAGGCGATCCGCGACGCCACGCACCGGCTCGACCACGTCCTCTTCGCCGGCGCCACGCACCCAGCCGCAGCAGAGCTGGCGAACGCGCTCCTCGGGTCGATGCCGTGGGGTCCGGGCGGCCGCGTGTTCTTCACGGATAATGGGAGTACGGCGGTCGAGGTGGCGCTGAAGATGGCGTACCAGGCGTGGTGCCACCGCGGCGAGCCGGGTCACACGCTGTTCGTCGGTTTCGAGCACGGCTACCACGGCGACACGTTCGGCGCCATGAGCCTGAGCCGCGACCCGGTGTTCTTCGGCCGGTTCGAGCCGCTGCTGTTTCGTGCGCTCCAGGTGCCGTTGTCCGCCGACGCCCTCGACGCCGTGCTGACGCGCCACGCCGGCGAGGTGGCCGGTGTGCTGATCGAACCGCTGGTGCAGGGCGCGGGCGGCATGCGGATGCACAACCCGAACGAGTTGCGTGACCTGTTCGAGGTGACGCGGCGGCACGGTGTCATGTTCCTCGCAGACGAGGTGATGACCGGGTTCGGCCGCACCGGCTCGTTGTGGGCGTTCGAGCAGGCCGGTATTTCCCCCGACTTGGTGTGTGCCGCGAAGGGGATCACCGGCGGCGTCCTGCCTATGGCCGCGACGCTCGCGTCGCCCGACATCGTAGCCGCGTTCGACACCCCAGACCGCTCGCGCACGTTCTTCCACGGCCATTCGTTCACGGCCAACCCGATCGCGTGTGCGGCGGCCGTGGCGAGCTGGCGGCTCCTGCAAACCGACCGGTGGCGCGAAGACGTGCGGCGAATCGAATCCCACTGGGGCGCGGCGGCCGGGCACCTGCGAATGCTGCCGGGCGTGAAGGACGTGCGCGTCCGCGGACTGATCGTCGCCGTTGAACTCGACGTGCCCGGCGGCTACCTCGCGGATGTCGGCCGCCAACTGCGTCTGAAGGCGCTCGAACGCGACGTGCTGCTCCGCCCGCTCGGGAACGTGCTGTACGCGCTCCCGCCGCTGTGTACGTCCTACGACTCGCTCGCCCGCATCGCCGACGCGATGAGTCACGCCGTCCGGTCGTGCGGGTTGTAACACCACTACGCGTGAGGCGCGACCGATTGCGGTTGCCGCACGACCGTCATTCCCGGTCTAATCTCCCGCGGCCGGGCCGATGTCATTTGGCCCGTCGGCAGGAGGCCGAACATGACCCCCGACCCCACACCACCTGCCCCTCCCGCCGCGCCGCGCCGCCGGCGCTGGCCGCGCCGCATCCTCGGCTTCACGGTGCTCCTCGCCGCCGGCGTTTGGTTCGCACCGACGATCGTCGCCAGGACGGGGCTCCGCAACCGTGTGGTCGCCGCCGCGACAGCCGACGTGCGCGGCACCGTGACCGTCGGCGGCATGTCGGCGGGTTGGCTCTCGGCGGTCGAGCTGCGCGACGTGGTCGTGAGCGATCGGCAGGGGCGCGTCGTCGTCAGCGTGCCGCGGGTGGTCACGTCCAAGACACTGCTCGCACTCCTCCGCGACAGGTCGGACCTCGGCGAGATCGAGCTGCACGGCCCGCGTGCCGACGTGGTGTTCGAGAACGGTTCGACCAATGCCGAGGACGTACTCGCCGAGTACCTCAAGGCGTCGGAGCCCGCCGGGCCGCGCCCCGCCGTCCGCGTCCGGGTCGATGACGGCACGGTGTCACTCCGTGACGGCTCGGCGGGTCCGGCGTCGAGCCTGACCGACGTGCGGCTGACGGCCGCAGTTCCCGCCGATCGGGGGGCGCCCGTCGAGCTGGCGCTCGCGGCGGGCGTCGCGGATTCGGCGGGGAAGCTGGACGTGAAGGGGGAAATCGGCGCGGGCGGGCGCGTCGAACTGAAGGCGAGCGACCTCCCGCTCCCGGCGCTCGCCCCGGTGCTGCGGCGGGTCGAACCCGCGGCGAGCGTCGCCGGCACGCTCTCCGCCGACGTGCGGGCGACCTGGGCCGACGGCGGAAAGACGGCCCGCGTGGACGGCACCGCGGGCGTGCGGAACCTCGACCTCGCCGGCCCGTGGCTCGGCACCGACCGCCTCTGCCTCGCGGCCGCGGACCTACCGATCAAGGCGGAACTCGTCGGCCGTTCCCTCCGGGTCGAGAAAGCGGAACTCACCTGCGACGCCGGCCGGGTGTCGGCCGTGGGCACGTTCGATCCGTCGGAGCCGCCCGAGCGCCTTCTCGACAAACCCGGCGTGACCGTTGAGGCGGACATAGACCTCGCCAAACTTGCGGCCCTCCTGCCGAACCTCCTCCGGGTACGCGAGGGGACCGCGGTCCGCGAGGGGCGGCTCGTCGCGTCGCTCGTCAGCCGGGCCGACGCGGGCGGCACCGCGTGGGACGGCTCGGTCCGCACAACGGCCCTGAAGGCCGTCCGCGACGGGAAGGCGGTCGAGTGGCCGGAGCCGCTGTCGGTCGAGTTCCGCGCCCGCGCCCCGGCCGGGCAGCTGCCGGTGTTCGACAAGCTGCTCGCCAAGTCCGAGTTTATCGCGGTCAACGCCCAGGGCTCGGCCGAGAACTTCCGGGCGGCGGCGAACGTGTACCTCGACCGCCTCGCGGCCCGGCTCGGCGAGTTCGTGGACCTCGGCGGCCTCAGCCTGAAGGGTGAAGCGTCGGCGTGGGTGATCGTCGACCGCACGCCGGCCGGGGCGTTCAAGGCGAACGCCGGTGCCGAGTTGAAGCAGTTCGCGTTCGCCAAGCCCGGACTGCGGCCGCTCGCGGAGCCGAAGGTGACGCTGACGGCTTCCACCGAGGGGACGTGGGTGAAGGACGGCCCCGTCCGGGTGAATAAGGCGACGGTCGAAGTGCTCGCCGGAACCGACCGCCTGGACGGCACGCTCGTGGACCCGGTACCGGACGTGCGCACGGCGACCGAGGGCCGCGCGGGAGTGCGCGTGGTCGGCGACCTGGGGCGGTGGGCCGACCGCGCCCGCCGCTTCGTGGACATCCCGGCGCACTACGAGTTCGGCGGCGCCCTCGACGCCACCGGCACGTTCGTCCTGGCGCCGAACGCCGTCAACGCCGAGCGCGTCTCGGTCGGCATCAAGAACGCCCACTTCCGCGGCGCCGGCCTCGACATCGACGAGCCGTTCCTGAACGCGGCCGGGCCGATGACGATGAACCGCAAGACCGGCGACGTGGTGCTCGCGCCCGTCGCCATCAACTCGCCCACGCTGCGGGCGGGGGGGGCGCGGTTCACGTTCGAGTTCCCCGAGAAGGCGCCGATGGTCGTCAGCGGCAGCGGACCCGCCGAGGGTGACGTGAACGGGCTGGCCCGCACGCTCCGCATCCAGAAGGCGCCCGACGGCCCCGATTCGCTGCACGGTCAGGCCGTCGGCCCGGTGCGGTTCCGCTGGCAGGGCGACGCCACTACGTTCGGGGGCACCCTCGCCGTGACGGACTTCGTGTTGGGGCCAAGGGCGCGGCCGAGCTGGCGCGAGACGCGGCTGAAGCTCGACCTCGACGCGAAGTACGAGCAGACCGCGGACCGGCTCACCGTCACGACGGTGCGCGTCGAGCGGCCGGGTCTCACGGCCGAAGGGAAGGGGACGTGGGCGAAGTTCGACACCACACAGGACGTGGATGTCGCCGGCACACTGGCCTACGACCTGGCGTTGCTGACGCCGGAACTCCGCTCCGCGGTCGGCGGCGGCTTCGAGGCGACGGGGAAGGGGACACGGCCGTTTTCGCTGCGCGGCAGCCTCAACCCTCCGGGGGCGAAGGGGGCGGCGCTCGCGGGCCTGACGGCCGACGGCGGCGTCGGCTGGGACACGGTGAAGGTGTACGGCTTCGAGATGGGCCGCGGCGAGTTCAACGCCCGGCTGGCGAACGGCGTCGGCACCGTCAGCCCGGTGTCGGCCACGTTCGGCGGCGGCCGCGTCAGCCTTCAGCCGACGTTGAAGTTGACGCCCGGCGAGGTGTCGTTCGCCAAGGGGCGCGTCGTCGAGAAGGCGAAGCTGACGCCGGCCGTGTGTGCCGGAGCCGTCGGGTACGCGCTGCCGGTCGTGGCGAACGCCGCGCAGGCAGAGGGCGAGGTGTCGTTCGACCTCGACGACAACCGCATCCCGCTCACCGACTTCACCGGGGCTGCGCTCCGCGGGCGGCTCCTCGTTCACCGCGCGGCCGTCAGCGCGGGGCCGGTCGTGTCGGAGATCGCGCAGCTGATCGGCGAGTCGGCGCCGCGGGTGGTGCTGGCGAACGACATGACGGTGCCGATCCGCGTCGAGGCGGGGCGCGTCCACCACGAGAACCTGACGCTCACGGTGAACGGCTACGCGGTCAAGACGAACGGCTCGGCCGGGTTCGACGGCTCGCTTGCAATCGTGGCCGACGTGCCGATCCCGGGCTCGTTCCCGGGGCTGAAGAACAACCCCGCGCTGAAGAAGGCGCTGGAGGGGAAGATCGTGAAGGTGCCGATCGGCGGCACCGTCAGCCGGCCGGTCGTGGACCGCGCCGGGTTCAACAACGCGGTCGCCGCGGTGGCCCGCGACGCGGCGAAAGACGCAGCCAAGGATGTCGGCCGCGACTTGCTGAACCGCGAGTTCGAACGGCTGTTCCCAGGCGGCGCGCCGGGGGCGATGCCGGGCGGATCGAATCCGCCGCCGGGGGGCCGACCGCCGCTGTTCCCGCTGCCACCGGGGCTGCCGGTGCCGAAGAAGTAACCCTCACCCGCCGCCTCACGGCGGTCGGCTCGCCGGGCGTTGCTCAGCGCTTCCGCTTCTTGCCCGGCACCCGCCGACGAACGCGGTACACGTCGCCGCTGTGGTGCGTCACCAGTACCGCGCCGGCGGCGGCGTACTTCTCGAATAGCGCGTCCGTCACCGCCTCCTCGTCCGGCCACGGGTACGCGAACACCAGGTCCATGTCGCTGGGGTCCAGGCCGAGTTGGTCGTAGGCGTCGTCGCTCTCGGTCGTGAACCACGCGTACTCGCCGGCCTTGTACACGCCCTCCTCCGCGCCCCGCGGCACGAAGCTGCCGGCCACGAACTCCACCTCCAGGCCGTAGTCCTCGGCGAGCCGGCGGGCACAGTCCGTCAGGCCGGGGTCGATCTCGATGCCGACCGCCTCGAAGCCGAGCATCGCGGCCAGGCACGTCACCACGCCGTAGCCGCTGCCCCACTCGCAGAAACGGTTGCCGCGGGCGACGGGACACTCGTTCAGCGTGCGGAGGAGACGGTAGGCCGTCGGGTAGTCCGACGGGACGAACGCCGGCACGCGCGCTGAGTAGAGGAAGTCTTCGATCCGCCGGTCGGCGTCGCGCAAGAACTTCCGCACGTCCGGCGGCAGGGGGGCGTCGTCGTCGGGGTAGGGGACTTCGGTCAGTGGCATGGCGGGGTCATTCTACCGGTTGCGTCCGCGGCCCAGCCC
>DASPHQ010001272.1:0-3530 GCA_035629595.1 Urbifossiella sp.
CCCTTGCTGCCGGCCATGTTCTGCGCCACGGCCACGGCCACGCGGTACGGCTGACCCTTCAGCACTTCCTTGAGGCCGGCGCGGGCGTCCGGGTGGTTCACGTTCGACAGCGCCACCACCGCCTTCTCCCGCAGCGGCGTCGGCGTCTTGGCGTCGGCGACCAGACCCGTCAGGGCTTTGGCGCTGTTCGCGTTGTTGAACCGGCCGATCCCCTCAATGGCGAGCCCACGGCCCTCGGCGGGCACGGCCGCGTTCCCCGCCAGTTGCAGGAACAGCGTCTGGGCCAGCGCCGCGTTCGCCGGTCGGTCCTGGGGCGCACTCGCGGCTTCGAGCACCGAGAACACCTCGACCAGCGCCCGCGCGACGGCCGGGTCGGTCGGCGGAGCCTTGATCGACGCCCCGGCCAGCGTGTAGTAAACCTTCGCCTCGCTCTCCCCGTCGACGAGCGACTTCCCGCCGGCGGCCATCCCCTTCAGCACCTCACGGCGCAGCACCAGTTCGCGGAGTCGGTCGGGCGGCCCGGCGGCATACACGGCCTTACGCTCGGCCAGGTCGCCGAACCGGCCGACGTGGAAGGCCATCGCCTCACGCTGAACGGGGTTCGCGGCCTTGTCGAGCGCCCCGGCCAGGAACCGCGCCGACTCGGCCGACGGCACCCCGAGCGCCACGTCGGTCACGACCGGCACGTCGGCCGCGGCCACGGACTTCCACCCGTCGGCGTCGCGGAGGCAGTTCCGCAGCGCCACGCGGGCCGAGTAGCGGGTGTGGTCGTCGCCGGCCGGCAGCGTCTTGAGCATCCCGACGAGCGGGGCCACGAAGTCGGCGTGCGGGTGGGCCGTCATCGCCTCCGCGGCGGCGCGACGGATGTGGGGAGATTCAAACGTCTTGAGCGCGTCGAGCAGAGCCTCTCGTTCGCCGGCCTCCCACTTCGGCCGGGCCGTGAGCGACCGCAGGACGAGCGTGGTCAACTGATTCCCCTTAAGCCCTTGCTTCTCCCCCTCACGGAACAGGTTACGATAGCCGTTGGCCGGGACCGGCTCACGGCCCGCTTCCTGGGTGAACATCCACCAGCCCATCACAGCCGACGCCGAGTCGGGATTCCGCATAAAGTCGTCGAAGTCGATCTCCCCCTCCACCTTCTTACCCTCTCGGGTGCGGCGCAAGAGTTGGTTCCCTGCCAGCATCCGTGTGGTGAATGAGGGAGCGACTAACAACTTGATCAGGTTCTTGTCCGACTCGACCGTCAGGTCATACGTCGGCACCGGCGGCGGCTCCGCCGCGTCGCCCTTGTACACGATGCGCCACAGCCGGCCACGGGTCTTGTCGCGGCCCGGGTGCTTCAGGTCCACCTCGTAGTGGCCGATGATCTTGTTGTAAAAGTCGTTCACCCACAGCGCCCCGTCCGGCCCCAGCTTGATGTCCACCGGCCGGAACCACGGGTCCTTGCTCACCAGGAAGTCCGGCAGCTCCTTCGCCACCGGCGTCGCCCCGCGCCACTCGATCTTGTCGAAATTGATCCGGCTCGTCACCACGTTGCCGACGAACATGCAGCCGCGGAAGCGGTCGGGGAAGTTCTTGGCCTCGTACCAGCTCAGCCCGCACAAGCCGGTGCTGGCGTGGTCGTGCGCCGTCACGTGCGGGGCGAAGCCGAGGCCGTCGTGCGGCTTGCCGAAGCTCTGGTAGTATGCCCCGGGGATGATTTGAGTGATCGGCTTCGAGTGGCAGTCGGCGGTGTACAGGTTGAACCACGGATCGACCGCCATGCCGAACGGGTTCACCTGCCCGCGGCTCACCACCTCGATGCGACTGCCGTCCGTCTTGAAGCGGAAGGTGTGGCCGCTCTCCATCTTCACCTCGTGGCCGTCCTTCCCCCTCACCGTGCTGCTGTTGGCGAACCCGTGGCAGGCGTACACCCAGCCGTCTGGCATCAGCGTGTACGAGTTGTACATGCCGTGCGTGTCGCGGCTGCCGAACCCCTTGTACAGCACCTCGTGGCTCTCGCTGACGCCGTCCTGGTCCGCGTCCTTGTACAGGCGGATTTCGCCGACGCTGGACACGAGCACCGACTTGCAGTCGGGCAGCGGCAGGATGCCGATGGGGATGTTCAGGTCGGCGGCGAACGTCTGCACCTTGCGGGCGCGGCCGTCGGGGCCGAAGTCGGACAGGACGAACACCTTGTCGGTGGGGTTGCTCTCGACGGCGAACGGGTAGTGGAACGACGTGGTGACCCACAGCCGGCCCTTGGCGTCCCACGCCATCTGCATCGGCTTCTGGATCTCGGGTTCGCTGGCGACGAGCTGCGCGACGAAGCCGGGCGGCAGTTGGAAGCCGGCGAGTTCGTCGGCGGGCGACAACGGCCCGGTGGGGGCGACGAGGGACGGCGCCTGCGCGGCGGCCGGGGAGGCGAGCGCGAGGGCCGCCGCGAGAGCGAGAACGAGGCGCCGCATGAAACGGGCTCCGGGGGAGGCGTGGGGAGGGGGTGATTGTACCCGGGCGCGGTTGCCCAGGCGAGCGGCGCGGCGTCAGCCCGCCGGTGCGGTATCGTTCGTGACACGTCGGCGGAGGCACCGGCGGGCTGACGCCGCGCCGCTCGCCGGATCACCGGCGCCGCCGTAGCTTATCCGCCCCGCCTTTCCCTCCCGGAGCCTTCCCCCATGCGCCTCGCCCGGTTCCTCGCACTCGCCGCCGCAGTCGGGTTCGCCCCCGCCGCCCGCGCCGACGTCACCCCGCACCCGCTCTTCACCGACAACATGGTCCTCCAGCGCGAGACCGACGTGCCCGTGTGGGGGCTGGCCGAGCCCGGCGAGGAGGTCACTGTGTCGCTCGCCGGCGCGAGCGCAAAGGCGACCGCCGACAAGGACGGCAAGTGGCTCGCCAAGCTGCCGCCGCAGAAGGCCGGCACCGGCCACACCCTCGGCATCAAGGGAAAGACGAGCGTCGAGTTGAAGAACGTGGCGGTCGGCGACGTGTGGGTCTGCTCCGGGCAGTCGAACATGGAGTGGCGGATCGACTGGAGTTGGGACGCCGAGAAGTACAAGAATCAGAAGCAGAACTCGAACGTCCGCCTGTTCACGGTCGCCAAGCGCACCTCGACGACGCCGCTGACCGACCAGAAGGATCTCAAACACTTCAGCGGCTGGGCCGAGCCGAACGCCGGGAACGTGGGCGAGTTCTCGGCGGTGGCGTACCACTTCGGCCGGCACGTGCAGCAGAGTCTCGGCAACGTGCCGGTCGGGCTCATCCACACGTCGTGGGGCGGCACCCCGGCGCAGGCGTGGGCCAGCCTCGAAGCGCTTGACGCGGATCCGGTGCTGAAGCACTACGCCGACAAGGCCCGGGCCGCGACGGGCAAGCAGCCGGTCGGGCCGGGCACGCCGGCGAGCCTGTACAACGCGATGATCCACCCGCTCCTGCCGTTCCCGGTCAAGGGGGCGATCTGGTACCAGGGCGAGTCGAACGCGGGCAAGGCGTTCGAGTACCGCACCCTGTTCCCGGCCATGATCCAGGACTGGCGGAAGCGGTTCGGGTGC
>DASPHQ010001273.1:0-8139 GCA_035629595.1 Urbifossiella sp.
TTCCACGTCAACGCCGACGCGCCGCGGCGGGTGCCCGTGTACCGCGCGGCGTGGTCCGGCGACGGGAAGTGGCTCGCCACCGCGTCCGACGGGGCGCCCGAGGTCCTGATCGTCTCCGCGGAGGGCGTCCAGAAGCACCGCCGCGCGTTGCCCGAGGGGCGCTTCGCACGCAGCCTCGCCTGGGACGCCAAGACCGGGAAGCTGGCGGTCGGCGTCGCGGAGGCGCTCCCCGCGGCCGAGGGGAAGCCGCGCTTCTACGCCGAGGGGCGCGACGACATCCACCTGTACGACGCGCCGCCGATGGGCGACCCGCGGCCGGCCACCCTGCCGTACACCGGCCCCGCGGAAGCGCTCGCCTTCCACCCCGACGGCCGCCTCGCCATCGCCGGCGGCGACGCCGACGAGGTGACGTTCACCCCGATCGGCGGGCCGGCGTTCACGGTCCGCGGCGCCGGGCGGCGGAACTGGGCGGTGAACCTCTCGGCCGACGGCAAGGTGCTCGGCGTGCAGACGGCGCGCACCCCGCGGGCCGCCGACCCGAACGCCCGCGGCACCGGCGACTGGACGAAGTTCGACCTCGACCGACTCGCCCCCACCCGGGCGGAAGCGAACTGGGTCGGCGTCGTCACCAGCGCCGACGGCTGGCGCGTCGAGCCCGACAAGGACGACCGCTTCCTGTGGCACGCCGTCCTGTCGCGGCCGGGGATGCCGGACGTGAAGCACCCGCTCACCCTCGACTGGAACCGCGACCAGGCCTCGACGTGTTTTACGTTCCTGCCGGCGCGCGAGGGGAAGCCGACGCGGGTGATCGTCGGCCACTACTACGGCGCGTCGCTGTTCGAGTTGCGGCCCGAGGGGGCCGTGCGTTCGCGGCTGTTCACCGGCCACGCCGGCGAGGTGCTGTCGGTGGTCGCGGCGGCCGACGGGTCGTGGTTCGTCACCGGCGGCGCCGACCACACCGTCGCCGCGTGGAACCTCACCGACTGGCGCGCGCAGGCGACCCTCGGCGCGGCCGTGGCCGTGCGCGACGGCGCCCCCGAGGTGACGGCCGTGGACACCGGTTCGCCCGCGTGGGAAGCGGGGCTGCGCGTCGGCGACCGGCTCGACCTCCTTGCCGTCGGCGGGCAGCTCCGGTTCGATCGCCGCGCCGGGAAGAAGGAAACCGGCAGCGCCGACGACGCCGCCAAGGCACTGGCGAGCCCCACGTCCGGCATCGAACTGTACCTGGGATTGTCCCAACCCGGGCAGCCGCGGCGCGAGACGCTCACCTCGGTGCGGCAGCGGCCGGTGTGGAAGTGGTTCGCCGGCTACCACGACAGCGGCCGGCTCACGGAGTGGGTGGCGTGGTCGTGGCACGGCTCGTACTACCACACGGCCAGCGCCCACGGCGACCGGCTCGTCGGCTGGCACGTCAACGCCCCGTCGCCGGGGGTGCGGCCCGAGTTCTACCCGCTCCAGCAATTCGAGAAGCAGTTCCACCGGCCGGACGTGGTCGAGAAGCTGCTGAGCGCCCGCGACCTCGCCGGGGCACTGAAGCTGGCCCAGGACGGCAACCCGCTGCCACAGTCGTTCACGCAGTACGAACCCGCCCCGGTGCGGGTCGGCGTGAAGGAGACGGAGGCCGGGAAGAACGGCATCACCGCCAGCGTGGCCGTGCGGCGGCGCGGGTCGAACGTCGATCTGGTGCCGGAGCGCGTCGAGCTGTGGCTGAACGACCACCGCTACAAGTCGTGGCCGGCCGGCGGGAAGGACGCCTTCGACGAGACGGTGAAAGTGCCGCTGAGCGCGCTGCGGTCGGGCGAGAATCGTCTCGCAGTGGTGACGTACAACGCCCTCGGCGGGCGCGCCGAGGACTCGCGCGTGGTGCGGAACGCGAACCCGGCCGAGCCCGCGAACCTGCTCGCGGTGTCGATCGGCATCAACGACTACTCCGCGAACCGCAAGGCGGCCGGCGGCGCGCGGAAGCTCGGCGACCTGAGCTTCGCCACGAAGGACGCCAGCGGCATCGCCAACGCCTTCAAGAACTACGAGGGGAGCTGCTTCAAGCAGGCCCGCATCGACCTCCGCCTGGACGCCGCGGCCAAGCGGGCGGAGTTGCTCGCGGCCGTGGACGAGGCCGCCGCGAAGGCGAAGCCGGACGACCTGATGGTGGTGTTCTTCGCCGGCCACGGCGACCTCCTCGGCGGCGACGCGAAGGCCGGCGGCGGCAGCGAGCGGGCGCGCGGCGTGGTGTCGGGGGCCGGGCGGTTCGTGTTGTGCGGCCCCGACTACGCCCCCGCCGCCGCGGCCAAGACGGGGCTGTCCGCGGAGGAGCTGTTCGCCGCGCTGGCGAAGGTGAACTGCCGGCAGGTGGTGCTGCTGGACGCCTGCCACTCCGGCGAGGCGGCGGCGGCGAACCTGGTGCGCCGCTGCGTCCCGGACGGGCACGGCCCGTTCGTGGTGTGCAGCTGCGACCAGGGGCAGCTCTCCTACGAGCACAAGCAGGTCGGCGGCGGCGTGTTCACCGCGGCGCTGATCGACGCGCTCGGCCCCGGCTACCGCCGGGCGGACGCCGACACCGACGGGGCCCTCGGCGGCGACGAACTCGTGGAGTACGTGGCGGGCCGGCTGCCGGCGCTGCTGCGGGCGGCCGGGCAGCGCGACGACGCCCAACAGCCGATCACGTTCCCGCGGCAGCCGCCGACGACGGCGGTGGTGAGCCGTTAAGTTTTCCGCCGCTTGCGGCGATGCACCGCCGCAAGCGGCGAAACCCCGAGCCGAGCCATGACTCTCACCGCCACCCTCCTGATCGCCGCCACCGTGGCCGCGCCGGACCTGTCGCCCCGCGACCGCGGCGACCTGGCCGTCCGCGCCCGCGACATCCTCCGCCGCCACTGCGCCGACTGCCACGGCGACAAGCCGCGCCGCGGCGACGTGTCCGTGCTCGACCACGGCAAACTCACCGCCCCCGCGTACCCGGTCCCACTCGTCGACCCCGCTGACCCGCCGAAGTCGCTCCTGCTGGAACTCCTCCGCGACGGGTCGATGCCGCCCGGCGGCCGACCCCGCCCCACCGCCGCCGAGGTCAAGACGCTCGCCGACTGGGTCGCCGCCGGCGCCCCCGGCTACCCCTCCCGCTTCGACGACCGCTTCGCCGCCGACGCCGCCTTCACCGACTGGCTGACCCAGTTCCACGTCGACAAGCCGGCGGCGCGCTACCTGTCGTTCGCCCACCTCCTGCGCGACGGCGCCCCGGTGCCGGACCTCCGCGCCGCCGAGGCCAAGCTCCGCGCCGCGCTCCAGGCCGGCGCCGGGAAGGACGTGCCGCTCGTTCCCGCGGAGCCGACCGCGACCGTGTTCCGCCTCGACCTCCGCAAGGCCGGGTGGGACAAGGGCGACCTGTTCGACCGCGTCGAGAAGGGCGGCGTGAAGAACAACGCCCACCCGCTCACCCCGTTCGACGTGATCCTGCTCGAGTACCCGTTCGCCGCCGACGCCACCTGGACCGGCGACGCGGGGAAGAACCTCGCGAAGCTGGCCGGCGTCCGCAAGGTGCCGGTGGTCCGCGCCGACTGGCTGGCCGACGCCCTCGCCGCGGGCACGTCGCTCAGCGACGACGTGCGCGCGCTGGTGGCGCTGCAGGCGCCGGGCAACCCGCCGTGCGGCCCTCGGCCGGGGCGCTTCTTCAACGGCCCCGCCGCCGGCCGGCCGCCCGAGGCGTGGTACGCCGGCGACCCCGAGGGCGGCGGGTTCACCGCCGAGATCGTGACCGGCGACGACTTCGCCACGCCGGCCGCCGAGGTGAAGGCGAAGCAGACGCACAAGATCCGCGTGACAACCGACCGGCCGCTGCGCCTGCGGGCGCTGCGCGTCCTGGCCGACGGCTACACCACGCCGCAGCCGCTGGAGATCGACCGGATTCCGGCTGGAAAAACCACGCTCGGCCCGCGGGCGAACGCCCCCTTCACCGCGAGCGTGACCGGCGACGGCGACTCCGAGCGGGACTACTTCGTGCTGTTCGCGTCCGAGGCCGCGGTGCCGGAGCCGACGATCCTGCGGAGCCGACACAACCCGCTGTGCGAGGACCGCACCCGGCACCCCATCTCGCGGTTCCTGTTCGAGCCGACCGAACCGCCGCAGTTGCTCCGCCGCGTCGTTCCGGTGACAGTGCGGAAGTAGCGCCACCCCTCGCCGTGTGAAGCTGTACCGTCTGTAGCGACCACAATCGCGCCATTCCGGTGCAACAGCCGGGGGCGGAGCGTCCGACCGGGCCGTCGGTGCCGATTCTCCCGTAGGTGCGATTTCACCCGCGGGGAGGGGTGGCGATGCAGCTGCGGAATCTGACGGCGGTGGTGGTGTTGGCCCTCCTGCCCAAGGTGGCCGACGCGCAGGCGTTCGACCGGCAGGCGGTGTCGTACACGTCCGCCTTCGAGCAGGAGACGGCGCAGCCGAAGGAGCTGCCCCCGGTCGCGCCGCCGAAGCAACTGCCTCCGGTTGTACTGCCGAAGAAGGAGCCGGACCCGAAGGGGCCGAACCCGAAGGACCGGATGGACCAGCTGATGGCCCCGGCGTTCGCCCGCGGCACCGAGGCCGGCGGGTTCGCCGCCCGCTCGTTCAACGAGAACTTCGACGGCGACAACCTCGGCGTCCTGTACCGCCGGTACCTGCTGCTCGGCTTCACGCCGGTGACGGTGCCGACCGGGTTCACCCAGCAGATCGTCGGCACCACCCCGCGCCAGGTCGGCACCACGCCGCGCGTCATCGGCTTCAACCGGACCATCATCATCAACCCGGACGGCGGCTCGGGGCAGCCCGGCCCGCCGGTCGTGATCACCACGCCGATCGTCGTGCAGGATCCGGTGATCGTGCTCGACCCGATCATTGCCACGACGCAGACGACCGGCACGGCGTTCGTGCCGCAGCGGGCGGTGGTGGTGCTGCCGGCGGCGTCGCGGTACAGCGGCATCCAGATCACCGACAACGACTCGCCGCGGCCGACCGACCGGCTGTACTTCGGCTACCAGTTCTACTCCGACGCCGGCGCGGCGCTGAACCCCGACACCGGCGGCTCCGACGTGCAGCGGCAGATGGCCGGGTTCGAGATGACGTTCCTGGACGGCGACGCGTCCGTGGGCATGCGGCTGCCGTACGTGCAGCAGTACGGCCCGGCCGGGTTCGCGTCGCAGACCGTGGGCGACCTGTCGGTTCTGTTCAAGTACGCCTTCTTCAACAACCTCCGGACCGGCAGCCTGGCCTCGGTCGGCCTCGTGGTCACCACCCCGACCGGCGGCGGCGGCGACATCCTTCTGATCGACGGCTCGACCGTCCCCCACTCGACGCTGTTCCAGCCGTGGCTCGGCTTCGTGACGATGCTCGACGACGGGTACGTGCAGGGGATCACGAACCTGATCGTGCCGACCGACTCGCGCGACCCGACCGTGTACGGGGCGAGCCTCGGCGTCGGCTACTTCGCGTACCGCAACCCGACCGGCATGCTGACCGGCATCACGCCTCGGGCCGAGGTTCACGTGCGGACTCCGCTGAACCACCGCGACGCCGACGGGCTGGTGTACTTCCCCGACCAGGTGAACCTGAACGGCGGCTTCACGTTCCGGTTCGGCCGCACGTCGCTGAACGCCGGCGTGAGCGTGCCGGTGGTCGGCCCGAAGCCGTGGGCGGTCGAGGCCATGAGCTTTTTGAACGTCAGCTTCTGACCAGTCGCGGGGCCGCCCCCGCTTCAACCCCCCAATCCGAACGCCCTTCCGACCCGTCGGGATGGTGTCGGCCGGTCCGGTCGGCCCCACCGGCACGCGCCCCCGCGGTGGTGCGGGCTGGCGGGGTCGTGCCGGCTCCGGCCTCGGCCCACGCCCGGGTTTTCGCCCGTCCGCCGCCCCCGACCGGCTACAGTTGCAAGGCGCCCGCCGCCGGACCATCCGAAGGATTTGGCCATGCCCCTGCGTCCGCCCGCCCGCCCGTTCCGCGTCGAGCAGCTCGAAGACCGCGTCACCCCGACGGTGACCACCGAGTTCATCGCCGGCACCCTGACCGTCACCCTCAACGACGACAACGACACCGTCACCATCACCGGCACCGGGGCCGGCGCCGACCTGTCCGTCGTCGGTACCAACCTCCCCGCGGAGACGCGGACCGGGGTGGCCGCGATTGTGGTGGTGGACTCCGGCGGGCACGCCAGCCAGACCGTCATCTTCAACGACGCCGGCCCCAACACCGGCATCGACCTCGCCGGCGCCGTCACCGTCAACGCCGTCGAGACGGTCCGGGTGGCGACGCTCAACGGCCCCCTCCAGGCAGCCTCCGTCGCCGTCGCCAACGCCCCCGCGGGGATCTTCCTCGCCGCCGGCGTGTCCACCGACGGCGCCGCAGGACAGAGCTATGGCAGCCCGGTGACGGTCGGCGACGTCGCCATCCCCGCGGTCACCGCCGTCACCCTCACCGCGACCGGCGACGGCGGGGTCGAGTTCCTCTCGACGGTCAACGGGGCCGTGGCCGACACGCAGAACTTGACCGTGAACGCCGCCTCGACCACGAACCCGACGCGGTTCGGCGGACTGGTCGGCGGCGCGGTGCGGCTCGCCACGCTGACAACCGACGCCGCCGGCACCACGGTCTTCGCCGCGAACGTGACCACCAGCGGCGCCCAGTCCTACGGCGACGAGGTCCGCGTCGGCGGCACGCAGGCGGCGCCGGTGAGCACCGTCATCTTCACGTCGTCGGCCGGCGGCGTGTCGTTCCTCGGCACCCTCGACACGGCGGCGACCGCCCCGAACGCGGTGAGCGTGGTGGTGAACGCCCCGCAGGTGACCCGCTTCGGCGCCGACGTCGGCGGGAAGTCCAAGCTCGCGTTCGTCACCACCGACGCCGGCGCGGGCGGCTCGACCGAGATCCACGCGAGCGTCGCCACCACCGGGAACCAGACCTACGGCGACGCGGTGACGCTGACCGGCACGCCGGTGGTGCTCTCGGCGACGCTGAACGGGGCGATCATCTTCGGCAGCACCGTGTCCGGCGCCAGCGCCCTGACGGTGAACACGGGCGGGCCGACCACGTTCAACAACAGCGTCGGCGGCGGCACGGCACTCCTGAGCCTGACGACCGACGCCCCGGGCACGACCACCTTCGGCGCCGCCGTCCCGCTCGTGACCGTCACCACCACCGGGGCGCAGACCTTCAACGACCCCGTGACCCTGAACGCCGACGTCGCGACGTTCGTGTCGAGCGGCGGCGGCGCGGTCCTGTTCGCGGGGGCGGTGAACGGGTCGAACATCGGCACCACGGCGCTGACGGTCAACACGTCCGGCGCCACCACGCTCGGCCTCGGCGCCGGCGTGACCACCCGGCTCCTGTCGGTGACCACCGACGCGCCCGGTACCACCGTCCTCGGCGGGCCGGTGACGACCGCCGGCGCCCAGACCTACGCCGACCCGGTGACGGTGACGCCGGGCACGAACATGTCGGGGGTGATCCTGTCGAACACGCCGTCGTCGAACGCGGCGATCGTGTTCGGTAGCACCATCACCGGCGCGTCGGCGATCCCGTTCGCGGCCCAGGCCGCGGGGAACCTGACGCTCGGCGGGAACGTGACGCTGTCCGCCCCCGGGTCGTCGTTCACCGCCCAGGCCGGCACGTCCGGCACCGGCAACGTGCAGATTCCGGTGAACACCACGATTCGCGCCGACACCCAGACCTACCGCGCCGGCAACGGCCAGGGGGGCCTGACGACCGCGACGGTGAACCTGCTGCTGACCGCCCCGCAGCTGCGGAACGCGGCCGGCACCGCCGCCCCGCTGGCGTTCGTCCTCCGCCAGGACGAGAGCATCACCGACCTCACCCTCCCCGCGGCGGCGCAGTTCGGCGGCTCCTTCCCGCGCTCGATCGCGCTCGTCTCCGAGGACGGCTCGCTGACGCTCGGGGCGACCAGCATCGCCGGGGCGCAGACCACCGACGTGCTGCTGTCCGCGGACGACGCGGTGACGCTGAGTACGGCGCTGTCGGCCCCGACGGGGACGGTCCGCCTCCGGTCCGTGACCGGCGCCGTGACGCAGACCGCCGCCGGCACGATCACCGCCGCGGCGCTCGGCGTGCGGGCGGCCACCGGCATCGACCTGAACGCCGCCCCGAACGCCGTCACGCTCGTGGCCG
>DASPHQ010001274.1:0-7544 GCA_035629595.1 Urbifossiella sp.
GATCGTCGAGTTCGCGTCCGGCAAGGACGAGGACTACCAGCGCGGCAAGGCGAAGGTGACGGCGGCGCTGTCGGCCGAGCAGCGCGAGATCTTGGAGAAGCGCGGCGTGCTGAGCCCGGCCGAGATTCACCGGCTGGCGAGCAAGACGAAGAAGGCCGTCGGCGCCGACCACGACAAGGCCGCGTGCCACAGCGACAACGCCGACGACGCCGAGGCGCAGAGCATCCAGGCCCGCCGCGTCCCGCTCGCGCAGGTCGGCGAGTAGCCACCCGGCTCGCCACAGAGTTCCCCTTTCCCACGGACCGCACTCATGCGTCGTACCGCCCCCGTCCTCGCCGCCGCCACGGCCCTCCTCGTCGCCGTCGGCGGCGCCCCGGCCCCGGCCGTGCAGACCGCCGCGCCCATCAAGGCACTGCTCGTCATCGGCGGCTGCTGTCACGACTATCAGAAGCAGCAGGAGCTGCTCACGAAGGGCATCTCCGCCCGCGCCAACGTGGTGTGGACCGTCAGCTACGACCCCGACAAGGGCACCAAGCACCTCAACCCGGTGTACGAGAAGGACGACTGGGCCAAGGGCTTCGACGTGATCGTTCACGACGAGTGCTCGTCGGATGTGAAGGACCCGAAGGTGGTGGAGCGCATTCTGGCGCCGCACAAGGCCGGGTTGCCGGCGGTGGTCCTCCACTGCGGGATGCACTGCTACCGCACCGAGGGCTTCCCGAAGGCGACGCCGTGGTTCGACTTCACCGGCCTGGCGACGACCGGCCACGGCCCGCAGTTGCCGATCGACGTGAGCTACACCGACCCGGCGAGCCCGATCACGAAGGGGCTGACCGGCTGGACCACGAAGAACGAGGAGCTTTACAACAACCTCACCGGCAAGCTCCACGAGACGGCCCAGCCGGTGGCCCGCGGCCGGCAGACGGTGACGGCCAAGAACGGCGAGAAGCGGACGGAGGAGGCGGTGGTGGCGTGGACGAACCGGTACAACGGCAAGACGCGGGTGTTCGGCACCAGCCTCGGCCACAACAACGACACCGTCGCCGACGCGCGCTACCTCGACCTGGTGACGCGCGGCCTGCTGTGGAGCGTGGACAAGCTCGACGCGGCGCACCTGACCCCGGCGAAGTGACACGCCCGATGGCCTCGGAAAGGGTATTCGACTTGCGGAGTCGCCCATGACCACGCGTTCCCTGCTGCTGGTGCAATTCGTACTGGTGTCGGCGCCGCTCGGGCTGTGGGCCGCCCAGCCCGAGCCGAGCGACGCACACGGGTTTCGTACCCGTGGACAAGACTGGCAGAAGAAGGGCGAGTCCGACAAGGCTCGTGCCGACTTCACCCGTGCGATCGAGCTGGAGCCGGAGGACGCCTGGGCGTACGCCGCGAGGGGCGGCGTCTGGTTCGATACGAAGCAGTACGACAAGGCCATCGACGACTTCACGCGGGCCCTCCGCCTGGAGCCGAAGAACGCAAACACCTACTACAACCGAGGCCTGAGCTACTTGAGGAAGGAAGACGACGACAAGGCCGAACAGGACTTCACGAAGGCCATCGAGTTGAAACCCGACTTCGCAGCCGCGTTCAACGACCGGGGCCTCACCTGGTTCCACAAGAAGGAGTATCCGAAAGCGCTGGACGACTATGGCGTGGCACTGCGCCTGGACCCGAAATTCGCATACCCCCTGGTGAATCGGGGCAACGTCTGGCTTCACAACAAGGACTACGACAAGGCGATCGCGGACTACACGGGAGCTATCGACCTCAATCCCGGGTTGTTCGCCGCCCACCTCGGCCGGGGCGAGGCTCGCACGGGTCAGCGGGACTACGACAAGGGAGTCGTGGACATCACGACCGCTATCCGTCTCAACCCGACCAACCCTCGGTCTCACAGCAGCCGCGCATTCGCACTGTTTTGGAAGCAAGAGTACGAGAAGGCTCTTGCCGACTGCGACGAGTCGATTCGTCTCGACCCACGCCACGTCCCGGGCTACTACACACGTGGCATTGTTCGCTACCGCAAGAAAGAACACGACGCGGCGATTGCGGACTTTTCCGAAGCGATTCGACACGATCCGCAGAACGTCGAGAGCTACTTCGAGAGAGCGAAGTCGTGGGACACCAAGCGGGAGTACGGGAAGGCGCTCGCGGACTACACGGATACCATCCGACTCAACCCGACGCACGTCGATGCTTACAACCTGAGGGCTTGGCTCCGGGCCACGTGCGATCGGGTGGTATTTCGAATCGGGGCGCTGGCGGTCGAGGACGCCCGCCGGGCGTGTGAGTTGAGCGAGTGGAAGAACCCCGATCATCTCGACACGTTGGCCGCCGCGCACGCGCAGAAGGGGGAGTTCGCCGAAGCCATCCGCTGGGAACAGAAGGCTCTAGAAGACCCCACGTATTCCAAGTCCCCCGGTGGTGAATCGGCCCGGGCGAGGCTGCGGCTGTACGAGAGCGGCTGGTCGTATATCAACTTGCGGCCGCAGACCGATGTTGAAGTCCCGGACCCGCCGGTACAGCCGTGGTGGCAACGCGGTCTCTACGTCACGATAGGTTCCATCGGCGTGGGAGTGGTGATGCTCGGGTGCGGGTTGGTGGCCTACCGCCTGCGACGCGGTAGACCGGCAAAGGCTATGAATAGGCGATGGCGCGAGGAAGAATTCGACGAGTAGCGCGTTTGTTAGCGCTACCCTCGACCCTGCCGCGCTGGATCGATCAAACCTACCCCGCGTTCGTGCCCGCGGTCTTCAGATCTTCCATCGCGCGGGCCACGGCCAGCGGCAGCACCTTCCGCAGCCGACGGCCGCGGCGGATCTCGGCCCAGTTCTTCAGGATGTACTCCGCCTGCCGGCTCCCCGTCCGCGCGAAGTACTGGTGCAGCAGCGGGTGCATCCACTCGTAATCGACGTGGGTGCAGTCGATCACCGCCACGCTCTTGCTGTGCAGCTTCGCCGGCACCTCGGTGTGCGGGTCGAACACGTACAGCTCGCCGCCCGTCATCCCGCTGCCGATCTCGTTCTCCACCGGCCCCAGGATCAGCACCCGGCCGCGCGTCATGTACTCGCAGGCGTACTTGCCGGCGGCCTCGGCCACGATCGTCGCGCCGCTGTTGCGGATGCCGAGCCGGTGACCGGCCCGGCCGCCCACGAAGATCGTCCCGCCCGTCGCCCCGTAGCCGACGTTGTTCCCCGCCACGCTCTGAATCTCGCCGCCGTAGTCGCTCGCGGTGTAGTCCAGCGTCACGACCACCGTGCCGCCCGAAATCCCCTTGGCGACGCCGTCCTGGGCGAAGCCGCGGAGGTCGAGGTCGAGGCCGGTCACGCACCACGCCCCGAAGCTCTGCCCGGCCTCGCCGTCGAGGCGGACCTTGATCTTGCGGTGGTTCGGCATCCCCTCCCGGCCGTACAGCCGGGCGATCATGCCGGCCACCGTCGCGCCGACGGAGCGGTCCGAGTTGCGGACCTTGAAGATCACGCTCGTGTCCTGCGCGGTGTCGATGGCGTCCCGCGTGGCGTCCAGGACGCGGCCGTTGAGCGTGAACGAGTCGCCGCCGCCGCACACGCCGAGCTGGCCGACCTGCGGGTAGCGGTCGTCGAGGCCCACGAGCGCCATGTCCGGCTGGATGAACTTCCGCACGTCCACGAGCGCCGCCCGCGGGTGCTTGACCTTCAGGTCCGTCCGCGGCACCAGCAGGTCCGACCGGCCAGTGATTTGGGACAGGTGCGTGAAGCCCATCTGCGCGAGGAGCTGCCGGGCCTCCTCGGCGACGGTGAGGAGGTACGCCTTGGTGTGCTCGGGGTGCCCCTTGAAGATTTCGGGGCTGCCGGTGATCCCGGTTGGGCAGTTCGGGATGTGGCAGCTCTTGCACACGATGCACCCGACGGACACCATCAGCCCCTGGCCGAAGGTGAACTCGTCCGCCCCGAACAGGGCGTACTTGATCACGTCGTGGCCGTTCTTGATGCCGCCGCCGACGCGGAGCTTCACCGCCGTGCGAAGGCCGTTCACCACCAGCGCCTGGTGCGCCTCGGCGAGGCCCATCTCGCTCGGCAGGCCGGCGTGCTCCTTGCTCGACACCATCGCCGCGCCGGTGCCGCCGTCGATGCCGTCCATCTCGATAATGTCGGCCCCGGCCTTCGCCACCCCGACGGCGATCGTGCCCACGTTTTCGACCGCGACCAGCTTCACCGACACCGGCATGCCCGGCTTCGTGGCCTTCAGGTCGTAGATGAGCTGGGCCAGGTCCTCGATCGAATAGATGTCGTGGTGCGGCGGCGGGCTGATGAGGTCGGTGCCGGGCTTGGCGAACCGAATCTCGGCGATCTCGGCCGTCACCTTCTTCCCCATCAGCTGCCCGCCCTCGCCGGGCTTCGCGCCCTGCGCCATCTTGATCGACATCTCGTCGGCGTTGACGATGTACTCGGCGTCCACGCCGAACCGGCCGCTGGCGATCTGGCGGATACGGCTGCGGAACCGGCTCCGCTCGATCTTTCCGCCGAGGGTGTAAATCTCGGGGTGCTCTTCCCGCTGCTTGCGGACCTTGTCCCAGTACGGCCCCCAGGCGCGCTCGGGGATGTCGTTCCGCCAGCGGGCCTCGCCGCCCTCGCCGCTGTTGCTCAGGGCGTCGAGCTCGTTCACCGCCGCGGCGATGGTCATGTGCGAGGCGCCGGTCAGCGCCCCGTGGCTCATGGCGGCGCCGCGGAAGTGGTTTGCCACCATGTCCCGCGCCGGCTGCACGCCCTCGACCGGAACCGCCGTTCCCGGCTTGATGTTGAACAGGTCGCGCAGCACCGTCGGCACGCGGGTGTTCACCATCTGCGAGAACTTCACAAACTTGGTGCCGACCTTCTGCGGCGCGTCCGGGTCGGTCTCGGTCGGCGGGGCAGTGTACGCCATCTCGCCGCCGCCGCCCTCGGGCTCGGGGTGCGCCTCCTTCACCGCGTCGCGCAGCGCCATCCGCACCTTCGCGTTGAAGGCGCGGTAGTCCATGTTCTTGCCGAGCTCCTTCTTCTTCGCCAGCATCTCCTCCGAGCGGCTGACGCGCCACTGCGCGTCCTCGACGAGCTCGGCGAGGCCGATGCCGCCGACGCGGCTCGGGAAGTCGCCCAGGAACTCCATCAGGTCCGGCCCGAAACCGACCGCCTCGAACAGCTGCGCCCCGCGATAACCCTCGATGGTCGTGATGCCCATCTTGGAGATCACCTTCTTCGTGGTGTCCTCCAGCGCCGCGAACAGGTTCTCGAGCGCCTCGCGCGGTTCGAGCCGCGTCTCCTGCTTGGTGTCGGCGTCCTTGAAGACCAGCCCGTCCTTCACGAGCCGCAGCATCAGGTACGGGTGAACCGCGTCCGCGCCGAAGGCGACGAGGACGCAGATGTCGTGACCTTCCTGGATGTCGCCGGCCTGGACGACCAGCGAACAGCGGTCGCGGAGCCCCTGGCGGCACAGGTAGTTGTGAACGGCCCCGAGCGCCAGGAGCGACGGCACCGGATAGATGCCGCGCTTGCACGCCTCCTTGTCGGACACGCACAGGACGTGGAAGCCCTCGTGGACCGCCTTCTCGGCGGCACTCTGGAGTGCGACCAGGCTGGAGCGCAGCGCCTCGACTCCGCCGGACAGCGGGAAGGTGGAGTCCAGCAGCTTGAAGCCCAATACCTCGTTCTGCCGAATCTCCTCGACGATGGCGTCCGAAATGACCGGGCTCGGCAGCTCCATCTGCTTCACCGGCAGGTCGTCGTCGCCCTCCGCCACGGTTGCCCGCGGGCCACGGCCCAAATACGTCGCCAGCGACATCGCCCCGCCCTCGCGGTACGGGTCGATTGGCGGGTTCGTCACCTCGGCGAACGTCTGCTGGAGGTACTTGAACAGCGTCGGGTGGTAGTCGGAGAACACCGTCAGCACGCGGTCGTGGCCCATGCTCGACAGCGGCTCCTTCCGCAACTTCGCCATGTCCTTCACGAACACGGCCCGCTCGAAGTCCCAGCCCGCGGCCTGCAACAGGTGGTCGAGCTTCCAGTCGCGGTCGGACAGCATCGCGCCCACGGCGTCGTCGATCTGGCGGGTGTAGTCGAACCCTTCGGGGATGGTGATCTGCCGGCGGTTCAGCTCCTGCACGCTGCCGAGCTCGGCCTTCGCCTCGGCGACCACGCGGTCCACGATCTGGTAGCTGTCCAGCCGCTCACCGGTCGCCGTGTCGAGCGCGATCATCTGGCCCGGCTGCAACTGCCCGCTGGCGACGATGGTCGTGTTGTCGAGCCCGAACACGCCCGACTCGCTGCCGATGTACAGCCAGCCGCGCTTGTCCGAACACCAGCGGACGGGGCGGAGGCCCATCCGGTCCACGAGGCCGACCAGGGTGCGGCCGTCGGTGCCGATGATGCCGGCGGGGCCGTCCCAGGCCGCGAGGCTGCCGAACGCCCGGCGGTAGTACGTGAACAGGTCGAACGCCTCCTGCCCCCAGATGTCGGCTTCCGTGTCCCACACCGGCGGGATGGACAGTCGCAGCGCCCGCGGCAGGCTCCAGCCCTGTTCGACCACCAGGTACTCGACCCACTCGTCGAGGCTGGCCGAGTCGGACATCTTGGGTGTGAGCAATTCGCCGCCGGGGATCGGCGGAGTGAGGCTGCGCGAGAAGGCCGACACCGCGTTCCGGGTCGTGCGAACGGTGTTGATCTCGCCGTTGTGGCACGACAGCCGGAACGGCTGCGCGAGTGTCCAGTTCGGAAACGTGTTCGTGCTGTAGCGGCGGTGGAAGCTGGCGATGCCGGTCTCGAACGCCGGGTCGGTCAGGTCGGCGTAGAAGTCGGCGAGTTGCGGGCTGGTCAGGAGCCCCTTGTAGCTGACGAGCTTCGCCGAGAGCGAGCACGCGTACACGCCGAGGCCGGCGCGGCGGGCGCGGTCGCGCAGGACGAGCCGGCGGCGGTATAGCTGCTTCTCGGTCTCGTCGGCGTCGCCCGACACGTGGAATAGCGCCTGCTCGATGGCCCCGGGGCGGACGGCCTTCGCGGACGCCGGTAGCGCGTCCTCGTTGGTCGGCACGGGGCGGAAGCCCAGGAAGCGCACGGGGCCGCCGTCGAGTACCTCGCGCACCAGCGCGCGGCCGGCGTCCAGCTTCGCGGGGTCGGTGTCCAGGAAGAAGAACGCGCCGACGGCCAGCGTGTCGGTGTCCTTCAGCCCGGCGCCGAAGCCGAGCTTCTTGGCATGTTCACGGAAGAAGGCCTGCGGCAGCGCGGCGGTGAGGCCGGCGCCGTCGCCGGCGCTGCCGCAGGTGCCGCCGCGGTGTTCCATGCAGCGGAGGGCGTTGAGCGCCTTCTGCATGACCTCGGCCGACGGTTTGCCGTCGCGGGCTGCGACCCCCCCGATGCCGCAGGCGTCCCGGCCGACCTCGTCCGTGTACAGGAGTTCGCCGCTGCGAACCCGCGCAAGACCCGCCTGATGGCTCATCGTCACTGTCACCGGTGCGAAGGAGGAGAGATTCGGGTGGTCCGGACGAGCCCGGAGCGTGAAGGACGGATTGGGCGGACCCGTCGCTCACGCTCCGGGCTCGT
>DASPHQ010001275.1:0-3490 GCA_035629595.1 Urbifossiella sp.
CTTCGACCTCGACCCCGCACTGCGGACCGGGGCACGGGCCGCGGCCGCCCGGTAACCCCGACACGTCGGGTTCCCAGGTCCAGGGGGGCCTGGGAACCCAACCCCGCGTAGCAACCACCGCGGCGTTGGGGGAGCAGACAACGGGCCGCCGCCGTGGTACGATCCGGGTCCGCCCCGGAGGTGCCCCGTGCGCCCGACCGCCTGCATCCTCGCCCTGTTCGTGATCCTCGCCCCCGCCCAGGCCGGCGGGCTCCTCCGCAACGGCGACTTCCGCGACGACTGGCTCACCCTCCTCCCCGAGCTCAAGAACCACCACTGGAACTACACCACCGAGGTGTACGGCCGCCGCGACTACAACCCGGACGGGTGGCGCCTCTCCGGCCGGTGGGAGTGGCGCGACGCCGACCACCCGACCGCCCGCCGGGTCGTCCTGTCGTCGCCGGCGAAGGCCGTCCAGGCGGTCAACTGGGTCACCGTCCACAACCCGCAGAAGCTCAGCGGCTGGCCCGACGCCGGCGGCTTCCCCACCCCCGAGGCGGTCCGCAGCACGAGCCCGCTCGCGCTGGTCCGCGACCTGTCCCTCCGGGTGCGGCTCGCCGGGAAGGACGTGCCGAAGGGGGCGGTGACGGTCACCGTGGCGTGGGCCGACGGCTGCCCGGTGGACGACCCCCTCGGCTCGAAGCGGACCGCGACCGCGAGCGTGACCGCGCCGGAGGGGACGTACCCGGCGAAGGACGTGAGTGTGACGCTCCCGGCCGCGGCATGGCTCGCGGCGACGAAGAAGGATGCGACGCTGCCGATGGCGGTCGTGGTCGAGGTCGCCTACGCCGACAAGCAGGCCGGGTCGGTCGAGGTACTCGCGGCCGAGCTGGCCGACCCCGGACCGGCGGCCCCGAACCTCCTCCCGCACGGTAGCTTCGAGGCCGCCGACGCCGACGGCTACCCGACGGGCTGGTCGCGGACGCGGAAGTACCGGTACTTCCCGCCGGGCGTTTATTACATCTTCAACACCTGGCACAACTCCTCGTCCGACAACCGCGGTACCGCGGCCCGCGACGCGCTCGTTCCGCACGCCGGCCGCGCCTGCCTCCGCATGCTCGTCCCGACCGGCGACGAGGCGTGCGTGGTGAGCGACCCGATCCCGCTCAACCAGGCCGCGCCGCGGCTGATCGAGGTCCGGGCGTGGGTGCGGACGCACCGCCTCGCCATGCTCCAGATCGACGCCGAGGACGAGGCCGGCCGCCGGCTCGACGGGTTCAACTTCGTCCACAAGAACCCGCTGTCGATCGGCACCGACGACTGGCGGCTGGTGCGGCAAGTGTTCCGCCCCACCACTCCGGTCAAGGCGCTGCGCCTCAAGCTCTGCGCCCGCGGGCTGAACGGGTACACGCTCGACGACACCGGCCACCAGCCGCAGCAGAACGCCTGCGGCGTGGTGTGGTGGGACGACGTGCAGGTGTTCGAGCCCGAGACGCCGGCACCCGAATTGGCGGCCCGGGGCGTGAAGGCAGTCGCGGCCGAGGCGCCCGCGGCCGGCCCGCACCTGGCCCGGCTGGACCTCGGTGAGCAGCTGTTCGGCCGCAACGAGGTCGTCGCGGAAGTGGTGAACCCGGGGCCGGCCGCCGCCTTCGCCCTCCGCCTGGAGCGGCCGGGCGGCGTCGCGAACGGGGAGCCGGTCGCGATCCCCGCCGGCGGCCGGGCCGCGGTCAAGGTCGCCTACGACATCACCGAGCCCGGGAAGGCGTACCACGAGGAGCCGTTCACCCTGTCGCTCGTCCGGGCGGCCGGCGACAAGCGGGAGGTCGTGGCGTCCGCCCCACTCGCGCTCGCGGCCTGGACGGTGCCGATCGACCTGGAGCTCGGCGCCCTCTACCTGCGGCCGGGGCAGAAGCAGTTCGTCCGCGCCAACCTCGGGTTGTCGCACGCGGCGATGGCGCAAGTGAAGGAGCTACGGCTCGAAGTCCTCCGCCGCGGCACCTGGCAAGTGCTCCAGACGACGACCGTGCCCGCCACCCCGGCCGCGGTCCTGGCGCGGCGAGCGAAGCTGCCCGACGGGCTGCGCGACGACCTCCGCAACCTCGTCCTCGCCGACCTGGACGTGTCCGCGCTGCCCGTGCAGCCGTTCGACGACCCGCAGCGGAACTGGGTCGTCCGGGCCACCGCCGTGGACGCGGCCGGGAAGGCGGTCGCGTCGGCCACGTCGCCCCCATTCTGCCGGCAGGCGCATGACGGGCCGCAGCCGCCGATCAAGTCCGTCCGCATCGACCCGTCCGGGGCGTTCCTCGTCAACGACCGGCCGTGGATGCCGTGGGGCGTCACCTACGGGCACAACCCCGTGTACGACGGCCCCGCCGACGCGCCGAAGGTTCACGACCTCGCCAACCTCAAGGCGTGGTCGCTGTACGACCGGCACGGCGGCACCCTCGCCGACCGGAGTCTGTGGGACCTGAACTGCCTGCGGCACGTCGAGGGCGGCGGGCTCGTTCCCCCGGCCAAGCTCGACGAGATGTGGAAGAAGGGGCTGTACGCCTCGACCGTGTTCGTCCCGCCGCCGGCGGCCGGGAAGGCCTGGCCGGACGCGCACCTGGCGTACCTCAAGACGGCCCCGATGGTCGCCGCCGTGTCGCGCGGGCCGGAGGAGGCGTTCGGCTACTTCACCCCCATGAACGCCGCGCAGCTGAAGGAGGTCGAGGCCCAGGCGGCGCACCTGCGGCAGGCGACCGGGAAGCCGGTCATGGTCGGGCACGGCGGGTACTGGACCCGGCTGGAGTTCGAGAAGGTGCCGTTCTTCGACGTGTTCGACCCGGAGACGGAGCCGTGGTACCCGGCCCCGCTCCACACCGACCTGGCCCCGCTCGTGGCCGGTAAGGCGAAGGCGGTGTGGCTGCGGCCCCAAATGTACGAGAGCGTGCCGTACGAGCGGTGGCGCTACCACGTCCTCGTCGAGTTGATCCGCGGCGCCCGCGGCTGGCAGGTCGCGCACGGCCCCGGCGACGCCTCATTGATGCGCGGCCTCCACGGCGAGCTGCGCCGCCTCCAGCCGTTCGTCTACTCCGCGGAGCCAGCGCCGGCGGTGACGATCGAGCCGGGGGTGGAGCACCTCGTCCGGCGGCACGGCGGCAAGACGGTAGTCGTGGCCGCGACGACGCACGGGCTGTCGTTCGGCAACTGGCGGTGGGCGGCGGACAAGACCGCCCCCGGGCGGCCGCGCGTGACGGCCGACCCGCACGTCTTCCGCGACGAGTCCGACGGCTACCACGTGACCGGCGAGCCGGCCGCGCAGGGTCTAACCCCGCACGGCATCCAGTACCTGCCGGCGGCCCGCGCCTGGCCGGCCGGGAGCAAGCTCGCCACTTATGTGAAGCTCGACCCGGACGCGCCGCCGAAGTCGCTGGCCGCGCTGGTGAAGGCCGACGGCCGGTGGACGCACGCCGCGGCGTGGGGGCCGTTCGACGCGGCCGGACTCCGGGCGGACGGGGCGAAGGCGTAC
>DASPHQ010001276.1:0-5722 GCA_035629595.1 Urbifossiella sp.
GAGTTCCGCAACCTGGACAGCGGGCTCTACGGTCGGAGCCTGACCGTCCGGGCCGCGACGAAGGCGGGCGAGAACTGGACGCGGTTCTCCCTGTCGCCCGACGGGAAGCGGGTCGCGGTCCGCGACACGGCCGAGCGGGTGACCGTGTACGACGCCGCGACGGGGGCCGTGCTCGGGTCGTCCGGGGAGCCGTCGGCGGGGGTCACGTTCGTTCCCGGCCGGGAGTGGGTTCTGAGTTCGGAGTACATCCGGCACCCGCTCTCGCCCGGGCACGGGCTCCGTGCCCGGACGCCGCCCGGCTTCGCGGTCGTGGCCGACCTGCCCGCGGCCGGCCTGGAGCCGGCCGTCTCGGACGACGGCCGGGTACTGGTGACCGGCCTCAACGGGATGGCGTCGCCCGAGTTCGCCGTGTGGGACTTGACCGCGATCCCGTAGCTACTCGAAGAACCGCCGCACCGGCACCGCGAACCCCGGCAGCACGTCGGGTAGCGTGAGTTCGTCGCCGTTGTGCATCCGCTGCGGGAAGTCGTCGCCCTGGCGGTACATGGCGGCGGCGTCGATGGCCGGATCGAGTACGATCACGACGGTGACGCCGGCACCCAAGTAGTCGCCGACCTTCAGTAAGACATCGCTGGTCCGGTCGGAGCGGGAGCGGACCTCGATCACCAATTCGGGGGCGATCTCCAGCGGACGGTCGGGTATCGGCTCCGACTCCGGCAACCGGGCGAACGAGATGAAGCACACGTCCGCCCCGCGGTAGGTGTCGGGGTTCGTGCCGACGCGGATGAAGGTGTCGTTGCACATCACCCGGCCCAAGCGGGCGGCCTTGGCGAACTCGCGGACGAAGGCGAAGGCGTTCCCGCAGATCTCACCGTGCTTGCCGGTCGGCATGGGCGTCCTCACTAAACGGCCCCTGAACAACTCCACGCCCGAGTCGTGGCCGTGGAGGCGGACGAACTCCTCGGCCGTCATCAGCGGCGGGTTCGGGGCGGTCGCGGGAACGGTCGGCGTCATCACGTCCTCCTGTCGGTCGGAGTCTACCACCGCAAGCGGGCGGCGCGAAGTTCAGCCGACGATCCGTACCTATACCCGTGCCCCCCGACCGCACCGGAACTCCTATGACCGCCGCGCCCGACGACGTGCTCGCCCCGCTCCGCTGGCGGTACGCCACCAAGGCGTTCGACCCCGCCCGCACCATCGACCCCGCCACCTGGGCGGCGCTCGAACAGGCGGCGGTGCTGGCGCCGTCGTCGTTCGGCCTCCAGCCGTGGGCCTTCGTCGTCGTCACCGACCCGGCCGTGCGGGAGCAGCTGCACCCGGCGTCGTGGAACCAGTCGCAGGTTCTCGACGCCTCGCACCTGGTCGTGTTCGCGGCGAAGAACCCGCCGACCGCGTCGGACGTGGCCCGACACGTCGCCAACGCGGAACGGGTGCGCGGGCAGGCGCCCGGGAGCCTCGACGCGCTGCGCGACCGCATCCTCGGCACGCTGGCGAAGATGAGCCCGGCCGACGCCCACGCCTGGGCGGCGCGGCAGTGCTACATCGCACTCGGCGTGTTTCTCGCCGCCGCCGCCCACCTCGGCGTCGACGCCTGCCCGATGGAGGGCTTCCAGCCCGACCAGTACGACGACATCCTCGGCCTGACCGCGAAAGGGTTGAGGTCGGTGGTGCTCGCCACGGCCGGCTACCGCAGCGCGAACGACAAGTACGCCGCCGCCGCGAAGGTGCGCTTCCCGGTGGACGAGGTCGTGATCCGGGTGTAGGGAATGACCAATTCCCAATGACCCACCAATGACCAAGGGCCGACCACACCGTCTTCCTTGGTCATTGGTGGGTCATTGGGAATTGGTCATTCGCCCCGGGGGATCCCCACATGCGTCCTCTTCTCTCCCTCGCGCTGCTCCTCGTCCTTGGCCCGGGGCGCGCCGCCGACCCGCCGCCGAAGCTGTTCGACCCGCCCAACCTCGTCGCGTGGTGCATCGTCCCCTTCGACGCCAAGAAGCGCGGCCCCGAGGAGCGCGTCGCCATGCTGAAGCGGCTCGGCTTCACCCGGTACGCCTACGACTGGCGCGCCGAACACCTGCCGTCCTTCGACCGCGAGGTCGGCCTGCTGAAGCAGCACAACATCGAACTCACCGCGGTGTGGTTTCCCGCCAACCTCGGGCCGGACGCGCGGACGCTGCTCGATGTCGTCGCCAGGCACAAGGTGCGGCCGCAGCTGTGGGTGACGCTCGGCGACCCCGGCGGCAAGGAGCAGAGCGAGAAGGTCGCCAGCGCCGCGAAGGTGATCCGGCCGATCGCCGACGAAGCGGCGAAGCTGGGCTGCAAGGTCGCGCTGTACAACCACGGCAGCTGGTTCGGCGAGCCGGCGAATCAGGTCGCGGTCGTCGAGCAGCTGAAGTTGCCCAACGTGGGGATCGTGTACAACCTGCACCACGGGCACGACCACCTGGCGCGGTTCCCCGATCACCTCGCGGCGATGCGGCCGCACCTGCTGGCGCTGAACCTCAACGGGATGGTGCCGGACGGCGAGAAGCTGGGGAAGAAAATCCTTCCGCTCGGCGTCGGAACGCTCGATCTGAAGTTGCTTCGGGACATCGCCGCGAGCGGGTACGCCGGGCCGATCGGCATTCTGGGCCACACCCAGGACGACGCCGAGGCCCGGCTCCAGGACAACCTCGACGGGCTGGCGTGGCTCCGACCGCAGCTCGCCGGGACGCCCGCAGGGCCGCGGCCGACGTACCGCACGCACCCGGGTCGGCCGTAAGGTTTACCCCGCCCGCACCACCCGCGCGCCAACCGCGCGCCGGGGCCGCTTCCGACGCGCCGGGGCGCTGCGGGGGCGGGGGGCGGACCGGTACAGTGACGCTCCGGGACGGGGCGCGGGGGCGCAACGGTCCGGGACCGGGGCGACATCATGACAACTCAGGTGGAGCAGGTGCCGGCCGACGTGTTCGCCGGCGTGTGGAACAACAGCGGCTCGCTCGACGAGGCCGCGACGCGGGTGAAGGAGCTGGTCGAAGGCCGCGCCCCGCGGTGGGCGGTGCTCGCCCGGGCGACCGCGCTGCGGAAGGCCGGGGCCGACCTGAAGCGATTCCCGATCGGCGAGAAGTAAGGGGGACGGGCGATGGCCGGGGTCCACGTCTCGACGCACCCGCTGGTCCGCCACAAGGTCGCAAGGCTTCGCGCCGCCGACACCCGGCCGGCGGAGTTCCGCGACCTCGTCGCCGCCATCTCGCGCGTCCTGTTCCTCGACGCCATCGCCGACCTGCCACTCCGGCCGATCACGGTTCGCACCCCGCTCGCCGACGCCGCCGGCGAGGAGATCGCCGTCCGCGTCGGACTGGTGCCAGTGCTCCGCGCCGGGCTCGGCATGGCCGACGCCATGCTGCAGGCGCTGCCGGAGGCGAGCGTGTGGCACCTCGGCCTGTACCGCGACCACGCCACGCTCAAGCCCGTCACGTACTACAACAAGTTGCCGGCGAAGCCGGACATGGACGTGGCGCTGGTCCTCGACCCGATGCTCGCCACCGGCGGCAGCGCGATCGCGGCCATCGACATCCTCAAGAAGGCGGGGACGGCGAAGGTGAAGTTCGTCGGCCTGATCGCCGCCCCGGAGGGAATCGCCGCTCTCGCGGCCGCTCACCCGGACGTGCCGCAGTACCTCGCCGCGCGGGACGAGAAGCTGAACGACATCGGCTACATCGTGCCGGGGCTCGGCGACGCGGGGGACCGACAGTTTGGGACATAGTGGACAGTGGACAGTGGTCAGTGGATAGTGGACAGAAAAGACAAAGCCCGGGCACGCACCCGGGCTTTCTGTCTGAACTGTTCACTACCCACTGACCACTGTCCACTACTAAGAAAGCGGGCCGGCCCGGCGGGCCGGCGTGAGCCGGTCCGGGGGTGCAACAGGGCGAACCGGCGTGAGCCGTCCGCCCCGGGGATGAACGGGGTTTGCACCACGTCAGCCCTTCGGCAGCCAGGCGACCTCCGGCCCTTGTTGGGGGGAGCCGGAGGCCCGTAGCTTTGCGCCCCCGTCTCGCGACGGGTTTGCCCTTTCGAGGATGAAAGGTGTTGGCGCCCCCGGTCCCGCCGGGGCCGACCCCGGCCGTGCAGCCAAAACCCGCACGGCCGTTCGCTACCAGACCTTAGAACCGGTTCCCGCCCGCTGCAACCCGCAAGACCGGGTTTCTCCCCCGCGCCGGAAGATTCGGTGACGGACGCCCGCGGTTGATCCGCCCCGCCGGTCGACGTATCCTCGAACGTATGCTCCCCCGCCTTTCCGCCGTCGCCGGCACCGTCGCGCTCGTGACCGCGTCGTTCGCGCCGCCTGCCACCCCCGCCGCACCGCCGGCCCCGGACGCCGAGGCGCGTACCGTCCTTACCGCCAGCTGTGTGAAGTGCCACGGCCCGACGCGGCAGAAGGGCGGGCTCCGCCTCGACTCGAAGGCCGCCGCCACCGCCAAGGCCGACTCCGGCTCCCCCGCCGTCGTCCCCGGCAAGGCCGCCGTCAGCGAGCTCATCCGCCGCGTCACCGAAAAGGACGCCGCCCTGCGGATGCCGCCCGGCGACACCCCCCTGACACCGGACCAAGTCGCGGCACTGCGGCGCTGGATCGATGGCGGTGCGAACTGGCCCGGTAGCGCCACCGCCGCCGGGGCGAAGGCCGAGCTCACGGTCACCGACGAGGACCGGAAGCACTGGGCGTATCGGCCGCTGGCGAAGCCGGCGCCGCCCGCCGGGGCCGGCAACCCGGTGGACCGCTTCGTTCGCGCCGCGCTCGCCGCGAAGGGGCTGACGCCGGCGCCGCCGGCCGACCCGCGGGCGCTGATACGCCGCGTCACGTTCGACCTGACCGGCCTGCCGCCGACGCCCGACGAGGTGGAGGCGTTCGTGGCGGATGCTTCGCCGCAAGCGGCGGAAAAGCTGGTCGATCGGCTGCTCGCGTCGCCGCACTACGGCGAGCGCTGGGGGCGGCACTGGCTCGACGTGGCCCGCTACGCCGACAGCGGCGGGTACGAGGGCGACGTCGACCGGCCGACCGCGTTCCACTACCGCGACTTCGTCATCCGGGCGCTGAACGACGACCTGCCGTTCGACGAGTTCGTCCGCCGCCAGCTCGCCGGCGACGAGTACGCCCCCGACGACCCGCGGGCCGTCGCCGCCACCGGCTTCCTCGCCGTCGGCCCGAGCCCGGAGCTCCCCGTGCGGCTGCTCGAGGAGGAACGCACCCGCCAGCGCTACATCGACCTCGACGACATCGTTTCGACCACCGGCTCGGCGCTGCTCGGGCTGTCGATCGGCTGCGCCCGCTGCCACGACCACAAGTTCGACCCGATCCCCACCCGCGACTACTACCGGCTGACGGCCGCGCTCCACTCCGGCGACCGCGCCGAGGTGCCGCTCGGCACCCGCGTCGAGGTCGCGGCGAACCGCCAGGCGCGCGCCGAGTGGGCGGCTGTGAAGGCCGACGCAGAGTCTCGACTGAAGCGGTGGCTCGACGCGGCGAAGGCGGCGCACAAGAAGGGCGACGCCGAGCTCCGGGCGGCGCTTGACGAGTCGGGGCGGGCGCGATGGGACCTGCTCACGGACGAGGTCGCGGCGGCGAAGCGGGGCGAGCCGAAGGCGCTGCCAACGGCACTGGCGTACCGCGATTCCGGCGGGAAGGCGGCGCCGTCGTGGCTGTTCGGCCGCGGCGACTTCCACGACAAGAGCACGC